>NZ_CAMHVI010000003.1:0-257194 GCF_946188585.1 Streptococcus mitis | reverse complement strand
CAACCAGATAGCCCACGTTGGCCAGGAACCGTTGAAAACTTGGATAACAAGGAAAGTGTTAGCCGTACCATCCATTATGTTTACGAAGATGGAAGCAAGGCTAAGGATGATGTGGTTGAAACACTGAACTTCAAACGTTGGAGCAATGTCAACTTGGTAACAGGTCATATTGACTTCCAAGACTGGACAACTAATGATGATACGTTTGATAAAGTGGTCTCTCCAACCATCGCAGGTTACACAGCGGATAAATCAGAAATCCCAGCTGTAAGTGGAGTTCAAGCGAAAGACCAAGACCGTGTTGAAACAGTTACTTACCGTAAGGATGCTCAAAAAGCTATTATCCGTTATGTAAGCACTAACGGTAACCGTGTTCTCACAACAGATGAAGTGACAGGTAAGTCAGGTGAAGCCATTGCCTACAGCACAACAAGTCAAATCACAGAATTCAAGAAACAAGGTTATAAGCTTGTTAGCGATGAATTCACAGCAGGTGGTGCGAAGGTTTATGACTACGATACAGCACGTGACCAAGTCTACACTGTAACCCTTTCAGAACGTGTTGAACCAGTTAACCCAGATAACCCAACTCCACAACCAAACACACCAGTTAATCCAGGACAACCAGATAGCCCACGTTGGCCAGGAACCGTTGAAAACTTGGATAACAAGGAAAGTGTTAGCCGTACCATCCATTATGTTTACGAAGATGGAAGCAAGGCTAAGGATGATGTGGTTGAAACACTGAACTTCAAACGTTGGAGTCGTATTAACCTAGTGACTGGTCAAATTTTCTTCCAAGACTGGACAACTAATGATGATACGTTTGATAAAGTGGTCTCTCCAACCATCGCAGGTTACACAGCGGATAAATCAGAAATCCCAGCTGTAAGTGGAGTTCAAGCGAAAGACCAAGACCGTGTTGAAACAGTTACTTACCGTAAGGATGCTCAAAAAGCTATTATCCGTTATGTAAGCACTAACGGTAACCGTGTTCTCACAACAGATGAAGTGACAGGTAAGTCAGGTGAGGCCATTGCCTACAGCACAACAAGTCAAATCAATGAATTCAAGAAACAAGGCTATAAGCTTGTTAGCGATGAATTCACATCAGGTGGTGCGAAGGTTTATGACTACGATACAGCACGTGACCAAGTCTACACTGTAACCCTTTCAGAACGTGTTGAACGTGTAACACCGAAAGATCCTAAACCACAACCAAACACCCCAGTCAATCCAGGACAACCAAATACACCAAATTGGCCACGTACTGTCGAGAGAATGGAGAAATTGACTCAAACAATAACTCGTCGTATCAACTTCCGTTACCTTAAAAATGGAAAAGCTGCATATGGAACGATTGATCAACATATCAGCTATGAAAGAAATGCTCTTGTGAATTTGGTTTCTGGTGATATCAATTATGAACAATGGAAGATTACTGGTATTAAAAACCAAGATGTTGTAGCTCCAGTAGCATCTCAACCATCAGCTACAACTCCTACAGTAGCAAATAATAGTGTAACAAGAGTTGTAAGATCATCTAGTGTAAGACTAGCTTTAGCTCCACAAGTTACTAATTCTCAAGAGTCTCCATTAGGCTTAACTGTGACAGAAAATGGTGAGCGTTCAGTACGTCGTTCATCAAGAGGTAAACGTGCCACTGTAGCAGAGCCAGATAGTTCAACTAATTCAGAAGCTGATTCATCTGTTAATGCAGTGTTCAAAGCAGTACGAACTCCTATTACACCAAAATTCTATGCTACTGTGAATAAAATAGGAACGATGGAGGTTAACCCAAATTCTCCTCAAGATACAGAAGTTAATGTCGACTTGAAAGAAATGGGACGTATTGTAGCAGTCAATAATAAAGGACAATATATCAATGAACAAGGAGAGGTTGTACAAAACATTGAAGACGCTCTCTATAAGTACTATGATAATGATCCAAACGATGCAACAAAAGCAGCGGAAACAAAAATTCCTGCGGCTCCAAAATTCCATGTATTAAATAATACGCAACCAACTGTTTGGGGATATAATATTGTTGACAAGACAATCGAACCAAATGATGAATCTGATCCTGATCGTATCGGAAAAGATACCTTTGTAACATATAATGAAATTATTGATCCAGTATCTAAGGAAACAGAGCAAACTGTGAGCTTTACTGGTGCAGATTCTGCAACTCCTAAAGATAATGTGCAAAATGATTTTGTCTTCAAGGGATCATATAATGAAGCGACTAAAGAAACAACTTGGGAAAACAAGAACCATACCTATGGCATAGTTAAAGTCCCAGTTGTGGCAGGATATTTTGCTGATAAATCAGAAGCTGGTGCTAAGACAGTTACGCCAGATTCACCAAAAGCAACAGATACAGTTACATATAAAGCTTTGGGTAAAATCATTCCAGTAGATGCTTCTGGAAATGTGATTGTAAATGCTCCTCAACCACAATACATGAATGATGCAAATGATCCTCGTAAAGCTGGAGAAACTGCAGTACCTGAAATTGTAGGCTACAAACCAGAGCGTACAAGTGTCACACCTGAAAATCCAGGTGAAGATACAAAGGTAATTTACGTCAAGAAAGATCAAGTTGCAGTGGTTCGTTATATAGATGTTGATAATAAGGATGAGGTCGTTCATACAGACAATGTTACTGGTAAATCTGGAGAAAAGATTGCTTATACGACAGAAACTGTTTTGAAATCATTGATAGAAAAAGGGTACTTATTACAGAAAGATGGTTTCCCTACAGATGCAACTTTTGATACAGATGAAACTAAAGTTCAAGAATATACAGTTCTATTGAAACATAAGATCACTGTTAAAAAAGATGTTCCTAAAGTAGTAGAGAGAACGATCCATTATGTATTTGCAGATGGTACAAAAGCAAGTGAAGATCACCATGATCAAGTAAGTTTTTCACGTATGTTAAGTATCGATAATGTAACAGGTAAAACTACAAGTACATCTTGGGTTTCTGAAGATGGAGTGACAAGTTTTGACGAAGTGGTATCTCCAACCATTGCAGGATACAATCCTGATCTTGCTAAGGTAGATTCGGTTCAAGGAATTACAGCAGAAACTGGAAATCAAGTTGTAACTGTAACTTATAGAAATGTTCAACCAATTCCACAAGTTACACCAACTCCGGTTCCAACGCCCGCTCCAGCTCCCAAAGTGCCATCAGCAGTTCCAAAAGAGGGAGAAAAAGACCTTCCAAAAACTGCGGGTCACTCTTCTGGTATGGCTCAAGCTCTAGGAGTACTTGGCTTAATTGCTGGATTCAGTTTAGTTGGAAAAGCAAAAAGAGATGAATAAAATCAAAACGAAACTCTAGACGACAAAATATTGTAAGTGTAGTGTTTTAGGGAGTGAGAATGTATGTCAATACAGCATCAATTCCACTCCCTTTTTTATCATAAAATAGTTAGAGAGAAAAAATATGTATTCAAGAGTAAAACGGAATCAAATGAATAAGGTAAACAAGTATTCCATTAGAAAATCAAGTTTTGGTGCAGTATCTGTTGCTGTAGCTGCCTTGATGGTTTTTGGTACTTATTCAGGTGTGGGTGCAGATGAACAGAAAGTAGATTTGCATCGTACTGAAAAAGAAGAACAAAAAGTATCTGAAAAACCAGACGATACCAAGCAAAAAAATTCAGAGGAAAAATTAGCAGAATTGTCTTCCACTCTTCAAGCTCCAGTTTTGGAAAAAGAAGAATTAGATATCAATGCCCTTCTAAAAAAGGAAGCAGAATCTAAAGTGGCAGCTGAGACAAAAAATTCTGACTCAAAAGAATTAACTTCTAAAGAAGTAAAACCTAGCGAAGAAAAAACTACTTCACCTGCTTCAAGTGAAAAGGTAAAAGAAGAAAAATCAATCGAAAAAATTACTTTGGATCAGGTTGTATCAGAAGCAGAAGTTTTAAATCAAGTCGCTTTACGTTATTCTCAAGAAGCAGAACGTAAAGCTGAAGAAAAAGCCTTAGTTCAAGCAGCTGTTAAGGCAGCTACCATTCAGATTTCACAATCAAAAGCCTTGTTAAAAGATTCATCTGTCAGTGCAGAAAATCTTAAGACTCAATTAAATCAACTGTATTCAGCTATCGAAACAGTGTATACTGAGTTACAACGTGCAGGACATGGCAAGAAAATTAGCGCTAGTCTATCGCCAATTCAAACACAAGATGTAGCTATCGATAATGGAAATATTATTGCTAATGGTACAATCGACATGGCGGACCGTGTGACTTCAACAGGTATTGCTGATTATCGTTTCCAATTAAAATTTAAAAATGGTGCCTATCATAAGGGAGATATCTTCACAATTGGCTTGAAGGAATTACCGCAAGACAATAATCTTCCTCAAAAATTGGTTGCTGAAGGTAAAGTATTTGCAGAACGAGTGAGTCTGGTTCAGAAAAATGATAATGCCAAAGCTGGAAGCCTTTCATACTGGGCTTCACGTGGAGATCGTGACGTTGCTTTGGACACAAAAGAATCATGGGATTTAGTTGACAAAGGAAGTCATATTGAAGCAATATACCGTTTCACTGACGAAATTGAACGCTTAGACGATGTTACTTTTGAACTTCAATACAGAGGTGGAATTCGTTATCCTCGAGTGAATGTGGATAAGTCTGTAACTGGTGTTATCTCAGTTAATGGTCAAAATGTAGTCACTAAGAATTACACTGTGATTAAAACAGATATAGGAGCACCTAAAGTTTATGAAACACCTACTACAGCTAACTTCACAGGTGATGTGATGTTGGACGATGATGGAAGTATCAAGACATACAACAGTACCCTTCGTATCGGAACATGGAAATCAAACTTTAGTGCAGGGACTCGTTTCACTGTTCGTATCAATGATACAGAATTCAATAAGTTTGCTACTGTTGGTGAATTTATTGAACGTGGTGCTCACAATGTTGAAATGATAAATACTAGCCCTGATACATCAAGAACAAGGGTAAATCGCCATAATGTTATTTTGGAGGCACCTCGTGAAGAGCCTGGTCAACATGCCAAATTCAAGATTCTTAAGGCAGCAGATAATGAATTAACCTTTGAATTGGTATCTGGAAAGATGTTGGCTGGAAGAACTTATGTATTACGTACAAAAGATTTTGGAGTTGACCGTGTTCCGACAAGTCACACAGTTAATTATCTGAATGAAGCTAGAAATGGTTTTAAATCGAATGTTCCAGGGACATTGACAGTGGTTGATGCCAAAGGTAAAAATCTTACAGACCAATACGAACAAGCTGCTGATTCTGACTGGAAAATTGCCAACCCAGATATGGTTAGAACAGATGGACGCCTTGTATATGGAGATGTAGCTGTTCGCTTCGTTGATACTCAAGGGAAAATGCTTCTTCCTGCCATTGCAGCGGTGGAAAATGGAGGTATCCTTCAAGACAAATTCACTACTGTAAGACCATCTACCAAAATTGATACTAGCTATGTAGCTACTTTAGAGAGGAATACAACTGAGACAGAAGTTCAAGAAAATAAAGGAATTCAAACAACATCTATCACAGCACCTTATTTATTGCATTCACCAAATGGTAAATATTATGTCTTTAAAGAATATGCACAGAATGATCGTTTCTATAGCAATACGAAGACATCTGGTACGATTACACGAGCTCAAGCTAACGTGGTAGCTGTGTACGAAGAAGCTAAATTTGGTAAAGTTGATATTCAATATCGTGATAAAACAAGTCAAGCTATTTTAGAAACATTCAATACACCACATGATAAGAGTTCAAATCTCATTAACTTGTTGGGAAATAACTATGATGTGACTGCTAAAGTTCCTGAACGTTTCGAAAAAGATGGTGTAGTATATGTCTTGTCACAAACACCTGCTAATAGTAAGGGACATTTGACACAGGCTGATATCCATGTTGTTTATGATTATCTTGCTCAACAAAAAGCACAGATTAAATACCTCAATCAAACAGAAACAAGTCCTAAAGTTTTAGGAAATGTGGATAGTGTAGTTGGTCTTCCAGGTGAAACAATTGTTTATAATTCAAAAACTCGTATTAATCAATACCTAAAACAAGGATATGAATTAGTACATGATGGTTTTGCAAAGGCTAATGATAAACGTTTCGACAGTGAAAAACAAACTGATCAAGTATTCTCAGTTCAATTAATCGAAAAAGTTGTGACTGTTACAGCAGATGATCCAAAACCAATTGCTGGAAATCCATTAGTAGCAGGAGATGCATTGTCACCTGTTTGGCCTAAATCGGTTGAAAACTTAGATACACTGAGAAAAATGACCAAGCAGACGATTCACTACAAATATCAAAAAGATGGCAAACAAGCTTTCAAAGATGTAGTTCGATCTGTAGTTTTTGAAAGAGTGGCGAGAGTTAACCTCGTTACTGGTGCAGTTATTTATGATAATTGGAAAATCACAAGAATTGATGATAAACCAGTAGCGTCAGTGGATACGACTGTTCATAAACCAAATGTCACTCCACAAGGAGTAACAACTATTGCAGCAACTCCTTCTAGTCTAGGGAATGGAATTTCTATCAAACCAGTTTTGACTGTTCCGAATCCAGTTGTTGCATCATCACCAATTGTTGCAAAACCCGTTGTATCGGTAAAACCAGTAACACCGGTTAAACCAGCAGTGTCAACTCCGGCTAAGCCAGCACCTGTAGTTAAACCAAAACCGGTAGCACCATCAACACCGGTCAAACCAGTAGTTTCGACACCAGTAACTCCAGCGCCTGTTGCCACACCACAACCAGTTGCTCCAGTGAAACCAGTAGCACCTGCACCGGTAACACCTGTTAAACCAGTAGTATCTACTCCAGCTACACCAACACCAGCTGTGCAACCAAAACCGGTAGCGACTACTGATTCAAAACCTAGCTTAACTCCAGCTGAAGCTTTAGCTGCAATTAAACCAACAGATTTTTCTTCACAAACATCTGTTAATAAGAAAACAGAGACAAAACCTGTTCCTGGTGGAACGGCTACGACTACAACTACAACGACAACCACTGTTACCTCAAATGCGGCAACAGCGGGTCCAACAACACCGATTGTCACTATCACAACAAATGAAACCGAAACTCATTCAGAGGTGACAAGTGTCATTCATACTGGTACTACTAGCCACACTCATGTGGTCGGAGTTGTTACAAAACCAAACGTAGTTGTTACTCATCCAAAACCAAGTGTTCAGCCTAAACCGCATTTAACGAGACCTCATCATGGACCAGTACACCATGTTCCTTCACGTCCAGGTAAACAAGTTAAACCAATTAGAACTGGACCAGGAACTCGTGGTCATGCTAGAAGACATCGCTAAATATAAAGTGTTAATACTGATTTAATTAGCAGTATAGTATTAAATAGCACAAAAAATGAGCCACTTTAAATTTAAAGTGGCTCATTTTTATATTAATGACTTCTTAAAATTTTCTATTTTTTACTGAACTGCTGCGACCAAGTCTTGAGCTTGTTTTTCAAGTGAGTTTAGGACGGTTTCGTCAAGAACCAATTTTCCGTCTGCCCAGGCAGAGTCATTAACACGTGCAGCAGTGAAATCACCAACTACTTGTGTACGGATAAATGGCAAGAGGTCTTTGTAGATAGCGAAAAGTTGATCGTGACCTGCATTGGCTACAGATGATACTGTGACAAACTTGTCTTGAAGGGCAGAAGCGCCACGTGTATCAGACAAGTCAAGGGCACGAGATAACCAGTCAAGCAAGTTTTTCACTGTACCAGGGATAGAGAAGTTGTAGACTGGAGAGAAAATCCAGATGGCATCCGCAGCGAGAACTGCTTCACGAGCAGCAGCTACAGCTGGATGTGTTGGAACTTCCAAATCTTGGCTGAAGAGAGGAAGGGCTGAATAATCAAGGTAGCTAACTTCCGCTTTACCAGCAAGTGCTTTCTCAGCTTCGAGAGCCATTTGGTGGTTGAAAGAACCTTGACGTAGTGATCCGATGATAAATAATACTTTTTTAGACATGATGTGTCTCCTTTTTCTTAAATTTCCGAGAATTCTCTCGTTGTTATGGAATATATTACAACAAAACAAAAGGACTTGCAAGAAATTTGCTCAGAGTTTATTTGAAAATTATAAAATTGCTGAAACTCTAGTCAGTTGCCACTGGAAAAGTAAGAACTGTTTTTTAGATTTTGGTTTTCTTTGATTTTATAGGAGGATTCCAATATTCTCTTGTAATATGATGATATAAGTGCTAAAATAAACAAGAAAACTCGCAATAGAAAGCGCAGAGCAGCTATTTTCCGGTATCATTTCATAAATCATTAAAGGAACAATAATGGCATTGAAGAATGCTTCTAAAAGGGGTGGAGATCATGTAAGACAAAGATTAACAAGTGACGGACAAAAGAAATAATAATACACTTGTTAAGGAGAAAAGATGTTAATAAGAAATTATCGGAAAAATATTGGCCTGATGGCTGGAGTTGAGTTTTTTGCATTTCTAGGGATTACCAGCTTTTGGATTCTCTTTCTCAGTCAAAATGGTATGTCTCTTTGGCAGATTGGACTTCTGGAGAGTATTTTTCATACTACCAGTCTTCTCTGTGAAATTCCATCTGGTATGTTAGCTGACCGCTATTCCTATAAGACCAACCTTTATTTAAGTCGTATAGCAGGGATTGTGTCTTCTATTCTTATGTTGGCTGGGCAGGGAAATTTTTGGATTTATGCGCTAGCTATGGCGATAAGTGCCTTGTCTTATAATTTTGATTCAGGAACAAGTGCAGCAATGGTCTATGACTCGGCTGTAGAGGCTGGGCTAAAGGAGCGCTATCTATCCATTTCAAGTTTCCTATCAGGAGTGTCAGAAGGAACTCGTTCTTTGGGGACAGTGTTGGCGGGATTTTTTGTCCATGGTCAATTGCATCTGACCTACTATATCATGATTGCCACTTCTATCATAGTTCTTGTCTTGATTTGTATGCTGAAAGAACCCAGTGTCAAGCTAGAAAAAACTGATAGTGTGACCATGAAACAGATTATTTGGACTGTTAAGGAAGAGTTGGAGCGAAATCCCATGCTCTTCAACTGGATGATTTTGTCTCAGATTGTTGGTACACTCATGTGCATGTTTTATTTTTACTATCAAAATCAGTTACCAGATTTAAGTAGTTGGCAAATTTCAGCAGTTATGCTACTTGGAAGTCTCTTGAATATTGTCGCAGTCTATCTAGCGAGTAAGATTGGAAAGAAATATGCCGCCTTGAAGATTTTCCCTATCCTCGTCCTGCTGACTGGAGTTACCTACCTGCTGTCCTACTTTGGAACACCTCTAATCTATATTTTGGTTTATTTGATGAGTAATGCTCTATATGCTCTTTTTCAGCCGATTTTTGACAATGATTTGCAAGAGCGGCTCCCAAGTGAAGTAAGGGCAACCATGCTGAGTGTCTACTCTATGATGTTTAGCCTGAGTATGATTGTGTTTTTCCCGCTGACAGGCTGGTTGATTGACCATTTAGGCTTTGTGCTAACATTTCTTTATCTAGGCTTCTTTTTAGTCATGATTAGCCTTCTACTGCCTGTATTTTTAGGAAAAATGGCTAAAAGAATGGATGATAAAGTGATTCTATAGATTAAAAAACTTACGAAAACTTGAGTATCAAAGCTCAGGTTTTTTAATAGGTTGATTTTAGAGCTGTCTTTACTGTTCTTGCTCGGTTTTAAGCAAGAAAAATTGGTTTACTTTGAAGGGAGAAATAGAATTGGTTGCTTATACTCAATGAAAATCAAAGAGCAAACTAGGAAGCTAGCCGCAGACAGTACTTGGGTACGGCAAGGCGAAGCTGACGTGGTTTGAATTTGATTTTCGAAGAGTATTCTTGCATTCGCTTGTAATAAAGCTTAATAGATGGTAAAATAGACGAGTGAAAAAAAGACAAAACAAAGCAAAAAATAATCTACTGTGGCAGTATGGTCTAGGGATGACGATTTTGTTTGTGGTTATCAGTGCTTCCTTTCTGTATCTAGTGTTTCTGAGTATGAAACCCTATCAAACTGCTAAAAGTGAAGGAGAAAAATTAGCTCAGCAGTATGCAGGATTAGAGCAGGCTGATCAGGTTGACTTATACAATGGCTTGGAATCTTATTACAGCGTTCTTGGTCGTAATAAACAGCAAGAATCACTTGCTGTCCTGATTGGAAAAGATGACCATAAGATCTACGTTTATCAGCTAAATCAGGGTGTGTCACAAGAAAAAGCAGAAGCTCTTTCTAAGGAAAAAGGAGCTGGCGAGATTGACAAGATTACCTTTGGCCGTTATCAAGATAAGCCAATCTGGGAAGTCAAGTCAGGCTCTAATTTTTATCTAGTAGATTTTGAAACAGGAGCATTGGTCAATAAGGAGGGCCTATGAAACTATCCAATCGTGTTTTAGAAATGGAAGAAAGTGTGACTCTGGCTAGTGATGCAAGAGCAAAGAAGTTAAAGGCTGAAGGAAAAGATGTACTTTTCTTAACTTTAGGTCAGCCCGATTTCCATACTCCCAAAAATATTCAAGATGCAGCTGTTGCAGCCATTCGAGATGGACGTGCTTCTTTCTATACGGTAGCTTCAGGTTTGCCTGAGTTAAAAGTAGCAGTTAATACCTATTTTGAGCGTTATTATGGTTATTCCGTAGCAGCCAACGAAGTCACATTTGCTACCGGTGCTAAGTTCTCACTCTATACTTTCTTTATGGCTGTAATCAACCCTTTAGATGAGGTTATTATTCCAACTCCATACTGGGTTAGTTATGGAGACCAGGTCAAGATGGCAGAAGGGATTCCAGTCTTTGTTCAAGCTAAGGAAGACAATCACTTTAAGGTGACCGTAGAGCAGTTAGAAGCAGCTCGTACAGATAAAACTAAGGTTTTGGTGTTGAATTCGCCATCCAATCCGACAGGAATGATTTACACCCGTGAGGAACTCTTGGCTATCGGAAATTGGGCTGTTGAACATGACATTCTCATCCTAGCAGATGATATTTATGGTCGTTTGGTCTATAACGGGAATGAGTTCGTACCAATCTCTAGTCTATCAGAAGCCATTCGCAAGCAAACCATTGTTATTAACGGTGTATCAAAAGCTTATGCCATGACAGGTTGGCGAGTAGGTTATGCAGTGGGTGATCCAGAAATCATCGCTGCTATGAGCAAATTGACAGGTCAAACAACTTCTAACCTAACTGCTGTTTCACAATATGCAACTATCGAAGCCCTAACTGGACCGCAAGATTCTGTGGAAGTTATGCGTCAAGCATTTGAAGAACGTCTCAATACCATCTATCCACTCTTGTGTGAAGTCCCTGGTTTTGAAGTTGTAAAACCACAAGGAGCTTTCTATCTCTTTCCAAATGTCAAAAAAGCTATGGAGATGAAAGGTTATAGCGATGTAACAGCATTTACAACGGCTATTCTTGAAGAAGTTGGTCTGGCCTTGATTACAGGAGCAGGATTTGGAGCGCCAGAAAATGTGCGCCTCAGCTATGCGACAGACCTAGACACGCTTAAAGAAGCAGTTAAACGCTTGAAAGCATTTATGGAAAAATAAAAGAAAAAGAAAAGGAAAAATAATGACAAAACGTGTAACGATTATTGATGTAAAAGACTATGTTGGTCAGGAAGTGACGATTGGCGCTTGGGTTGCCAACAAATCAGGAAAAGGTAAAATCGCCTTTTTGCAATTGCGTGATGGAACTGCCTTCTTTCAAGGTGTAGCCTTTAAACCAAACTTTGTAGAAAAATTTGGTGAAGAAGTGGGACTTGAGAAGTTTGATGTCATCAAACGCTTGAGCCAAGAAACGTCTGTTTATGTGACAGGAATTGTTAAAGAAGACGAACGCTCTAAGTTTGGTTATGAGTTGGATATCACAGACATCGAAGTGATCGGTGAGTCTCAAGATTACCCAATCACACCAAAAGAACACGGAACAGACTTCTTGATGGATAACCGTCACTTGTGGCTCCGCTCTCGTAAGCAAGTAGCGGTTATGCAAATCCGCAACGCTATCATCTATGCAACTTATGAGTTCTTTGACAAGAACGGTTTCATGAAGTTTGATAGCCCAATTCTTTCAGGAAATGCGGCAGAAGATTCAACAGAACTCTTTGAAACAGACTACTTTGGAACTCCAGCCTACTTGAGCCAATCAGGTCAGCTTTACCTTGAAGCAGGGGCTATGGCCCTTGGCCGTGTCTTTGACTTTGGTCCAGTATTCCGTGCTGAAAAATCAAAAACACGCCGTCACTTGACTGAGTTCTGGATGATGGATGCTGAGTACTCATACTTGACACACGATGAGTCACTTGACTTGCAAGAAGCTTATGTAAAAGCTCTTCTTCAAGGTGTTCTTGACCGTGCCCCTCAAGCCTTAGAAACCTTGGAACGTGATACAGAACTATTGAAACGCTACATTGCAGAGCCATTCAAACGCATCACTTACGATCAAGCCATTGACCTCTTGCAAGAGCATGAAAACGATGAAGACGCTGACTACGAGCATCTTGAGCATGGTGATGACTTCGGTTCACCACACGAAACTTGGATTTCAAACCACTTTGGTGTGCCAACATTTGTCATGAACTACCCAGCAGCTATCAAGGCCTTCTACATGAAACCAGTTCCTGGGAATCCAGAGCGCGTGCTTTGTGCAGACTTGCTTGCTCCAGAAGGTTACGGAGAAATCATCGGTGGTTCTATGCGTGAGGAAGACTACGATGCATTAGTTGCTAAGATGGATGAACTTGGCATGGATCGTACAGAGTATGAATTCTACCTTGATCTTCGTAAATACGGTACAGTCCCACACGGTGGATTTGGTATCGGTATCGAACGTATGGTAACCTTCGCAGCAGGAACAAAACATATCCGTGAAGCTATTCCATTCCCACGTATGTTGCACCGTATTAAACCGTAAATAAAATAAAAAAGTTATTATAATAAAAAGAAGGGTAATTCCTTCTTTTTGTATTTTGGGTACAAAAATATTATACAAAAAGCGAGAATATATAGATCTTTTTGGTTGACTGGTGTTAAAAATATATGATAAAATTGAATAATGAGTATTGTGTTGTAGTTTCGTTAAAGAAGGCTTTCTTTAGCAGGAGAGGCAGGGGATATGAAGGACTTCAACCGTATTCTAAATCAACATATATATAAATAAGGAGAAAAAATGTATTCAAGAATGGAAAAATACCATGGTAGAAGAGCTCAGCGCTTTTCTATTCGTAAGTATAGCTTTGGTGCGGCTAGTGTTCTTTTGGGAACTGCTCTTCTTTTAGGAGCAAATGCTGTTAAAGCTGATGAGACAAGTACTGCTTCTACAAAAACTCCAGAAGTTACAAATTCTGATAAACAGAAACCTGATTCAGCCATAACAACACCAGTTGTTGAGGAACTTCCTGAATTAAAGATTGATACTGTAAAAGCAGATGAAAAACCTGAAGTAAAAGAAGAAGTTAAAACTGAAGCTAAACCTGTAGCAGAAAAAGAAGTTACCGTTAAAGCTGAAAAAGAAACCCCAGCTAAAGAGCAAACTGATAAAAAAGAAGCAGACAAAGAAAAACCTGCGAAGAACGAAACAGAAAAACCACAAGATGAAGTGAAGACAGTTCTTACTCAATTGACTTCAGAAGCTGATGTTATGGCAACAGTAGCCTCAAACTTCTCAGATAAAGAAGTGAAAGATGAAGCATCTAAACAAAAGTTATCGGCTGCAATTGCTACAGTGAAGCTTGAAGCAGTAGCGTCTAAAGGATTGCTTTCATCTGATGCTTCTAAAGACCAAATGGTAGCTCAAGTGAACCGTCTTTCTGCCGCAATTGAAGCAGTTTATGCTGAAATGAAACGTGCGGGTCATGCAGGTAAAGTTGAAGCTGTATTAGATGGTGCAGCAACTCAAGACCAAAAAATCGTAGGTAAAGATGTTGTTAAAGATGGAGAAAAAGTTAAATCTATAACAAATGGTTATATTACGATGAATGCTGATAATACAGCTCCTAAAGCATGGGGATTTGATTCAACAATTGATACTACAGATTTACAAGCAGGTTCAATTACAAAAATCGAAGTTACAAACTTAGCTGAGTTTGGTGCTGCCTTCCCTGCAGGAAAAGAAATTACTGCAGCAGATGGTACTGTAATCGGTAAAGTTAAATCTATCGACTATAGAACATCAACAGGAAACAACAATAACAAATCTGTACCATATTGGGCGCAACGTACACAACGTGGAATGACTTATGATCAGCGTGTTGCTGAACAACCAGCTGTTGCTAATGAAACGGGTACATATACTTACAACATTGAGTGGAACGCGAAAGTGAAAGATTATCCTATAGTTTCATTTGGTGCTGAAAACTTATCAGGTGGTGGATACTTAGCTCCGCAAATCTCAAAAGATACAGATTATAAAGCTACTATTAAGATCGATGGCAGAACAGTTGTTGAACATACCTATACACGTAAAGGTCAGAAAGCAAGTTTCTCAAAACAACCAACATCAGCTTCATTAAGATCAAATAATGGTTTAGGATATGTTTCTAATGTACTGAAAGGTAAGAGTGATACTCTAGAGATTAATACAGATTCAGACATCCGTTATGGAGTAGGGTCTAAATTTACTATTAAACTACCTAATTCTGAATTTACAGAATTCAAAGAACTTCAAGGAAGTACTGACTTTGTAAATGGTCTAAATACAGCTTCAACTCTTAACCCTAATAAAGGAGACAGTATTACCTACCGTCTTGCCAACCGTTGGGCAAACGTTAAAGCTAATGAAAATAATGTTTGGATTCTTCAAGATGGTCGTGAAGGTGGATTTACATTAACTCCAAAACTAATCTCTCCAACAGAATTAGAAGTAACTGTAACAGAAGGATACATCCAAGAAGGTTCTAATATCTCGTTATCTCTTCAATCCTTAGGTGTAGAGAAAGTAATTAAAGATAAAACTTTAACAAGTGAATTCTCTAATGTTACTTATAATGAATTTGGGATTATTACAGGTGGAACAGCAGGGAATGATAAAACGGCAGCTACGTTAACGGTCTCTGGTGGAACATCTATTAGTGGTGAAAAAGAAGATGTAACTACAACAGTTGCAAATGGTTGGGAAATCAACGCATCTGGAACACCTTTAGGAGAACCACCAACAGGAGCAGTAGTAATTGGACTTAAAGATCTTGAGACTGGTAAAATTATAGGGCATGCAACTACTAAATACGATGGTAATCGTCCGTTAAATGAAGATGGTACAAAGGATAATACTAATGTCCTAGGTAAAAAATACGATGTAGCTGACTATATTCCACCATTAATAAAAGAAGTGGGTGAAGAAGAGTACATCCTTGCAGACATCCCTACAACAGGAATTGAAGGTACATTAAGTGTAACGAACACTAGAGTTCGTGATTTATATTCTACTGAAGAATTGAAAAAGAATGGACTTAATGCTTCAGCTTATGTTACGCCAGTAGATTACAATTATGTTAAGAAAACAAAAGTAGAAGAAGTAAATCGTACAATTAAGTATGTTTATGCCGATGATGCACCAGGTCTTGCAGGACAACAAGTATTTGATCCAACGACTCAGACTGTAAGCTATAAAGGAACTGTTAAGACAAATGCTGAGGGTAAAGCAGTAATTGGTTCAAATGATAAACCAATCTACATTAACTGGAAAGGTATTGGAGATACAAATCTTCCAGAAGTAACAGTACCTCAAAAAGAAGGATACATTGCAAGTGTAGAAAAAGTTCCGGTACAGCCAACAACTGCAACAGATGAAGATTACGAATATGTAGTAACTTACTCACCAATCCAAAAAGCTAAAACAACATTTGTCTACCAAGACAAAGATGGTAATGTTAAGCAAGTGGAAGGTAACACGCCAATCTCTGAAACAGGTAAAGGTGGAGACAAACTTACAAAAGCAGATGAAATCGCTGCGAGAATCAAAGAAGCTCAAAACAAAGGATATGAAGTAGTTTCTAATACATATCCAACAGATGGCGTCTTTGATAAAGATGTTGACACTGACCAAGAGTTCACAGTAACACTTAAAGAACGTGTTGTACCAGTTACACCAGATCAACCAAAAACACCAGGAACTCCAGTAGATCCAAATAACCCAGACGGACCTAAATACCCAGCTGGCTTGGAAGAAAAAGATCTAAACAAAACAGTAACACGTACAATTACATACGTATACGAAGATGGCACTCCAGTATTAAACGAAGACGGCACTCCAAAAACAGTAACACAAGAAGCTAAATTCACACGTGAAGCGAAAGTTAATTTAGTTACAGGAGAAGTTACATATGGAGATTGGACTCCAGCACAAGATTTAGCTGAAGTTAAATCACCAGTAGTTAAAGGATTCTTAGCTGACAAAGCAAGTGTACCAGTAGTAAACGTAACAGGTGATTCTGAAGATATCAAGGAAGTAGTAACCTACAAACCACTTGGTTCATGGGTACCAAACATCCCAGGTCAACCAACAGACCCAATCAAGTATCCAAACGATCCAACAGATCCAACAAAACCAGGACAACCAACAGAAGTAGTACCATATGTACCAGGATACACTCCAAAAGATGGCAATGGTCAACCACTTAAACCAGTAGATCCAAACGATCCAACTAAAGGTTACGAAGTACCAAGTGTCCCAACTAACCCAGGTGAGGATACACCAATCAACTATGTGAAGGATACGCAAAAAGCTAAGACTACTTTCGTAGATGAAAAAGGAAATCCAATTCCAGGTGTTGACGCTATTACTGAAGAAGGTGACTCAGATACACCATTAACAAAAGAAGCTGATGTAAAAGCGAAAATTAAAGAACTTGAAAACAAAGGATATGAATTAGTATCTAATACATACCCAGAAGGTGGTAAGTTCGATAAAGATAAAGACACTGATCAAGAGTTCAAAGTAACACTTAAAGAACGTGTTGTACCAGTTACACCAGATCAACCAAAAACACCAGGGGCACCTGTTGATCCAAACAACCCAGACGGACCTAAATACCCAGCTGGTTTGGAAGAAAAAGATCTAAACAAAACTGTCACACGTACAATTACTTATGTTTACGAAGATGGAACTCCAGTATTGAACGAAGATGGAACTCCAAAAACAGTAACACAAGAAGCTAAATTCACACGTGAAGCCAAAGTTAACTTGGTTACAGGTGAGGTTACATACGGAGATTGGACACCAGCTCAAGACTTGGCTGAAGTGAAGTCACCAGTAGTAAAAGGATACTTAGCTGATAAAGCAACAGTACCAACTACAAAAGTAACTGCAGACTCAGAAAACACTACAGAAGTGGTAACATACAAACCACTAGGATCATGGATTCCAAACATCCCAGGACAACCAACAAATCCAATCAAGTATCCAAATGATCCAACAGATCCAACCAAACCAGGACAACCAACAGAAGTAGTACCATATGTACCAGGATATACTCCAAAAGATGGAAATGGTCAACCACTTAAACCGGTAGATCCAAACGATCCAACTAAAGGATATGAAGTACCAAATGTCCCAACAGATCCAGGAAAAGATACAGTAATTAACTATGAAGCAAATGACGCTAACCTAGTAGTTAAATATGTAGATGAAAATGGAAAAGAACTTAAACCTACAGAAACAACAAAAGGAAAAGTAGGAGATGAGTACACTACAGAAGGAAAAGTGATTGACGGATACGTATTAGTACGAGTAGAAGGTGAAGCGAAAGGTAAGATTGGTAAAGACGGTTCAACAGTAACTTATGTTTACAAGCCACTTGGTTCATGGGTACCAAACATCCCAGGACAACCAACAGACCCAATCAAATATCCAAACGATCCAACAGATCCAACCAAACCAGGCAAGGATAAACCAGTTCTTCCGTACGTGCCAGGATACACACCTAAGGATAAAGACGGTAATCCGTTGAAACCAGTAGATCCAAACGATCCAACCAAAGGATATGAAGTACCAAGTATTCCAACAGATCCAAGTCAAGATACACCAATCAACTACGTAGCAAACAAAGCTAACCTAGTAGTTAAATATGTAGATGAAAAAGGCAAAGACCTTCTTCCTGCAGAGACTACAGAAGGTAAAGTAGGCGATGAGTACGCTACAAGTGGAAAAGTTATCAAGGGTTATGTTCTTGTTCGTGTAGATGGAGAAGCGAAAGGTAAGATTGGTAAAGATGGTTCAACAGTAACTTATGTTTACAAACCACTAGGATCATGGGTACCAAACATCCCAGGTCAACCAACAGACCCAATCAAGTATCCAAATGATCCAACAGATCCAACCAAACCAGGCAAGGATAAACCAGTTCTTCCATACGTGCCAGGATACACACCTAAGGATAAAGACGGTAATCCGTTGAAACCAGTAGATCCAAACGATCCAACTAAAGGATATGAAGTACCAAGTATTCCAACAGATCCAGGTCAAGATACACCAATCAACTACGTAGCGAACAAAGCTAACCTAGTAGTTAAATATGTAGATGAAAAAGGCAAAGACCTTCTTCCTGCAGAGACTACAGAAGGTAAAGTAGGCGATGAGTACGCTACAAGTGGAAAAGTTGTCAAGGGTTATGTTCTTGTTCGCGTAGATGGAGAAGCGAAAGGTAAGATTGGTAAAGATGGTTCAACAGTAACTTATGTTTACAAACCACTTGGTTCATGGGTACCAAACATCCCAGGTCAACCAACAGACCCAATCAAGTATCCAAATGATCCAACAGATCCAACAAAACCAGGTAAGGATAAACCAGTTCTTCCGTACGTGCCAGGATACACACCTAATGATAAAGACGGTAATCCGTTGAAACCAGTAGATCCAAACGATCCAACTAAAGGATATGAAGTACCAAATGTTCCAACTAACCCAGGTGAGGATACACCAATTAACTATGTTCCAAATCCTAGGGAAGTAGAAAAACCTGCTAAACCAGCTCAACCTTCTAAACAAGAAACACCTAAATATGTTGAAGGTCAAAAAGAGTTGCCTAACACAGGTACAGAAGCTAACGCTAGTCTAGCATCGCTCGGACTTCTTGGAGCACTAGGAGGGTTTGGACTTCTTGCTCGTAAGAAAAAAGAAGATTAAATCTAATTAGATTTTCTAATAAGAATAAGGAGTTGGATGGAATATCCGCTCCTTTTTCTTATAGTTTGAAACTATAGGATTGCCTAGGAAAGAAGTGTTAGAGGGGACTAACAGTTTTTGGTATAATGGAAGATATTTGAAAGAAAAGAGAAGTGATATGACACAGATTATTGATGGGAAGGCTCTAGCAGCTAAGTTACAAGGACAGCTGGCTGAAAAGACTGCAAGATTAAAGGAAGAAACAGGTTTAGTACCTGGTTTGGTGGTGATTTTGGTTGGGGACAACCCTGCCAGCCAAGTCTACGTTCGAAATAAGGAACGTTCTGCCCTTGCAGCTGGTTTTCGTAGTGAAGTAGTCCGAGTTCCAGAAACCATTACCCAAGAGGAATTGTTAGACTTGATTGCCAAATACAATCAAGATTCAGAATGGCACGGGATATTAGTCCAGTTACCATTGCCAAAACATATTGATGAAGAGGCGGTTTTATTAGCCATTGACCCAGAAAAGGATGTCGATGGTTTTCATCCGCTAAACATGGGGCGTCTTTGGTCAGGTCATCCAGTCATGATTCCTTCGACACCTGCAGGGATTATGGAAATGTTCCATGAATATGGGATTGACTTGGAAGGTAAAAATGCGGTCGTCATCGGTCGTTCCAATATCGTCGGAAAACCCATGGCCCAGCTTCTTTTGGCAAAGAATGCTACAGTGACTTTGACTCACTCACGGACTCATAATCTTGCCAAGGTGGCTGCTAAAGCAGATATTCTGGTGGTTGCAATCGGTCGTGCCAAGTTTGTGACTGCTGACTTTGTTAAACCTGGAGCAGTTGTCATTGATGTTGGGATGAATCGCGATGAAAATGGGAAGCTATGTGGTGATGTTGATTATGAGGCAGTTGCCCCACTTGCTAGCCATATTACACCAGTTCCTAGAGGTGTCGGTCCTATGACCATTACCATGCTGATGGAGCAAACTTATCAAGCAGCACTTCGGACATTGGATAGAAAATAGGAAAAAAGAAGGTAAAATAATGTTTTACCTTCTTTTTATGTAGTGTATGTAAATGAATGCAGTCTAAAATGATATGAGTCTATAAACTATAAATTTGAAGTATGAAAATGCTATTAATGGAATGAAATTTGTATCAGAAAGAGTCTAGAATAGAAAGCTACTTTCATTGCACCTATTCCTTTTGAATGAACTTTTTTATACACTATTTTATTAGGTTAAATTGATGGAAAATGATTGCAATTTTAGGCATGTTTTGATATATTCAATATATAAAATATATTATCGAACTTGGTACTTGTTTGTGTATTCAGAAGGAGGTCATTTTTTAAAATAAAGTAAACGCTTACTTTGTATCAAGAAAAAGAAATGAGGATTTTAATGAACAAGAGATTTTTTGATAAACGTTGTCATTATAGCATTCGTAAATTTGCAATAGGTGCGGCATCTGTAATGATTGGGGCTAGTATATTTGGTATTTCAGCTGTCCAAGCTGAGGAGGTGGCTTCATCCAATACTCAAACAGAAGAAACAACTGTTCATCAAGCTCAGCCTTTAAATAAGCTTCCCGATGATGTGGCAGCTGCTATTGCAAAGGCTGATGAGAATGGTGGACGTGAGTTTGTAAAACCAAAAGCTAAGTCGACAGAAGATAAAGTGACTAAGGATACAGAAACTACTAGACCTGCTAACGATGGTAGTCATGAATTGGCTAGTCCTAAAGTGGAAACTCCAAATAAAGTAGAGGAAGGAACCAAGGCCGAGGACAAACAGAAATCTGAAGAGGCAAATCCAATGCCTGTTGAATCTGCAGCAACTTCTGGAACAGAACTGAAAGAGGATTCTAAAAAAACTTCTGAAAAGGACCAAGTGAAAGCAGACACAGAGATCAAACCTTCTTCTGAAAAATCGCAAGTGCTGTCTAGAGAGTCAAACAAAGCCGAAGTTGAAAAGGAAAAACAGCTATTATCGGAACGAAAACAAGATTTTAATAAAGATTGGTATTTTAAACTAAACGCCCAAGGAGATTTTACAAAAAAAGATGTGGATGTTCATGATTGGTCGAAATTGAATCTTCCTCATGATTGGAGTATTTATTTTGATTTCGATCACAAGTCTCCCGCTCGAAACGAAGGTGGCCAGTTAAATGGTGGAACGGCTTGGTATCGTAAGACTTTCACATTAAATGAAGCTGACAAGAATAAGGATGTTCGTATCAATTTTGATGGGGTTTACATGGATTCTAGGGTCTACGTAAATGGTAAATTTGTAGGACATTATCCAAGTGGCTATAATCATTTTTCATATGATATCACAGAATTTTTAAACAAGGATGGTAGTGAAAATTCAATTACTGTTCAAGTGACCAATAAGCAACCAAGTAGTCGTTGGTATTCAGGAAGTGGGATTTATCGTGATGTAACTCTTAGTTATCGTGATAAAGTCCATGTTGCCGAAAATGGTAATCATATCACTACTCCAAAACTTGCTGAGCAAAAAGAAGGGAATGTTGAAACACAGGTTCAAAGTAAGATTAAAAATACGGATAAGAAGGCTGCTAAAGTCTTTGTGGAACAACAAATTTTCACTAAGGAAGGCAAGGTTGTCTCAGAATTAGTCCGCTCTGAAACGAAGAATTTAGCAGAAAATGAAACTGCAGATTTCAGACAAACAATCCTAGTTAATAAACCAACTCTTTGGACGACAAAAAGTTATCATCCTCAACTGTATGTGCTGAAAACAAAGGTTTATAAAGAAGGTCAACTAGTTGATGTAACAGAAGATACATTTGGTTACCGCTATTTCAATTGGACTGCTAAGGAAGGTTTCTCTCTGAATGGTGAACGCATGAAATTCCACGGAGTAAGTATTCACCATGACAATGGAGCCTTGGGTGCAGAAGAAAATTATAAGGCAACTTATCGGAAATTAAAACTCTTGAAAGATATGGGGGTTAACTCTATTCGAACAACCCACAATCCAGCTAGCCCTCAGTTGCTTGATGCTGCAGCTAGTTTAGGTCTTTTGGTGCAAGAGGAAGCTTTTGATACTTGGTACGGCGGCAAGAAGACTTACGACTATGGACGGTTCTTTGATCAAGATGCTACTCATCCAGAGGCTAAGAAGGGTGAGAAGTGGTCTGATTTTGATCTCAGAACAATGGTAGAACGTGATAAGAACAATCCGTCTATTGTCATGTGGTCTCTTGGAAATGAGGTAGAGGAGGCAAATGGTAGTCCTCGTTCTATCGAAACTGCTAAACGTTTGAAGGCAGTTATCAAAGCGATTGATACTGAGCGTTATGTAACCATGGGTGAAAACAAATTTAGTCGTGCAGCGACAGGTGATTTCTTAAAAGTTGCAGAAATCATGGATGCTGTTGGTATGAACTATGGTGAACGCTTTTATGATGCGGTTCGTAGAGCGCATCCAGACTGGCTCATCTATGGTTCTGAAACTTCTTCAGCTACTAGGACGCGTGATTCTTATTATAACCCTGCTCAAATCCTTGGACATGACAATCGTCCAAATCGTCACTATGAACAATCTGATTATGGTAATGACCGTGTTGGATGGGGAAGAACAGCTACTGAGTCATGGACTTTTGACCGTGATCGTGCTGGCTATGCTGGACAATTTATCTGGACAGGAATTGACTATATTGGAGAACCGACTCCATGGCATAACCAAGATAGTACACCTGTCAAGAGCTCTTACTTTGGTATCATCGATACGGCTGGTTTACCAAAGAATGATTTCTACCTTTACCGTAGTGAATGGTATAGTGCTAAAGAAAAGCCAACTGTTCGCATTTTACCACATTGGAACTGGACTGAAGAGACTCTTAGGGCACGCAAGATGCTGGTTGATGGAAAGGTTCCGGTTCGTACCTTCTCAAATGCTGCAAGCGTCGAATTGTTCTTAAATGGAGAGTCGCTTGGTAAAAAGGAATTTACTAAGAAAACTACAGAAGATGGACGTCCTTATCATGAAGGGGCTAAACCAAGTGAATTGTATCTTGAGTGGCTTGTGAAATACCAACCCGGCACACTGACTGCGATTGCTAGAGATGAAAATGGCAAAGAAATTGCGCGTGATAGTGTGACAACTGCAGGGGAACCAGCAAGAGTTCGTCTGACTAAAGAAGAGCATGTTATCACTGCAGATGGGAAAGACCTATCCTACATCCATTACGAAATTGTTGATGGCGATGGGAATGTGGTTCCGACAGCGAATAATCTTGTTCATTTCAATCTTCATGGTCAGGGACAGATCGTTGGTGTGGATAACGGAGAACAAGCTAGTCGTGAACGCTACAAAGCTCAAGCGGATGGAACATGGCAAAGACGTGCTTTCAATGGTAAAGGAGTTGTCATTGTAAAATCAACAGAAAAAGAAGGTAAATTTACTCTTTATGCAGATTCTGCTGGTTTAACTTCTGATAGCGCAACGGTCGCAACTGTGTCTGGTAAGAAAGAAAACCGTCATTTTGTAGCTTTTGCTCCTGTAAAAGCAACAACTGATGTAACGACAAATCCTGAATTACCTCAAACAGTAACAGCTATTTATAGTGACGGTAGTGTCGAGGAAAAGACTGTAACTTGGGAAATGCCATCTGACTTGCTTACAAGCGCAGGTGAGAAAAAAGTATCTGGACGTGTAGAAGGTTTGGAAACTAAAGCTGAGGCACTTGTTAAAGTGATTGCTTTAGATAGATGGTTGCCAAAAGTTGCTACAGTCCCAGTTGGAACGAATGCAGCTGATTTGGATAAAACGGTCACAGCTGTTCTGACAGATGGTAGTTTGATTGATACAGATGTTGTTTCTTGGACCTTGAAAGATCCTGCTGCTTTGACCAAGGAAGGTGGACGTACGGAAGCTACTGGTAAATTGGTAGATGACGATCGTGAAGTAACTGCAACCTTTATCGCAAGCAGTAAGGAAACAACAAGTAGCATTACAGGACTTACTGTTGGGGATAAAGCTCTTGAGAACTTCGAGTCTGGTAAGACTTATTACCGTGTATCCCTTCCTTACACTGCAACTATTCCAAGTGTTGGAGCTCAGACTACCGGATATCAAGTAACTGTTCAGCAAGCTTCTGTTGATAATGGTTATCAGGCTTCTGTCTTCTTGAGTGACCAAAAGGGTGACTTGGTTCAAACTTACTTAATTCAGTTTGTGAAGGAAGCTCCTGCTTTGAAACGTTTGGAAGTAGTTGTAGAAGGAAAAGAAACTGCCACTGAAGATCAAGTATTAACTTATCACGTCATTGGTCGTTATGAGGATGGTTCTCAAACAGAATTTTCGGCTTCAGATATTCACTTAGAAGCTAAATCATCTGATGGTGGGCATCTTGAGGTGAATGGTCAGAATCTATTGCTCTATACTAAGGGAAGAGTGACTTTGACACCTCGAATCGATAATCAAACAGAGAAAACAGAATCTGTAACCACTGAAGTGGTGATTAAAGAAAATAAAGTCAGCAAGAAGATTGTGAAACTTCATCCTGTGTCTGTTTCTACAGATATCAATCAGCAACCGAATCTACCTAAAGAAGTTGGAGCAGAATTTGATAAGGGCTTGCCACGCAAAGTGTCTGTAACTTGGGAAAAGGTAGATGAAAAAGAGTTGGGGCACTATCATAGCTTTACGCTTAAAGGACATGTAGAAGGCACAGACATTGAAGCTCAAGCAACGGTGACAGTTGAAGGCTTACAAGTTGCAGAGGAAGTCAGCCTCACAGTACCTAAGGGTGAGACAGTTCAATTGCCAGCCAATGTTCGGGCTTACCATTCTAATGGAACAACTATCTACAAAGATGTTGTTTGGGATCAGGTTCCAGCCAACTTTAGTCAAACTGAAGGGGTCTATGAAATCAATGGTCGTTTAGTAGGTAGCAATCTTACAACTAAAGCTCATGTTCGAGTGTCTAGTCAAGTGGTTGCTGGAAATAATATCTCTAAACAATGGACAGGTTCACAATTACCAGCTGTCATTGTATCCAATACAGGAGGAGATGACACGGCCAGTACCTTGAACGACTTGACTGTATCAAGAACGCCATCAGATGCTAAAAATAGATGGACAACTTGGAGAACAAATACTGATAATGACTGGGCTTCTATCTTATTTGGTAATTCAGGAGACTTGACGAAACGTTTTGTCAACAATTTGTCGGTTGATTTCTATACTGATGGAGCAATTGGTCTTCCAAAAGAATATGTAGTTGAATATTATGTAGGTAAAGAAATTCCAGATTTACCAAGTGATGTCAGTCATGCTCAGCGTGATACTAATCATCCATTTAATAATCCAGACAATTGGAAAGCAGTTGAAAACTTACATGCTCCAAGTCAGCTATCTGCAACTCAAACCAATCACTTTACCTTTGACAAGGTCGAAACCTACGCTGTGCGTATTCGTATGAAGAAGGCTGATGGAACATCAGGTGTTGGTCTGACAGAGCTAACTGTCCTTGGAAACAAGGTCTTAAGTGAAACAAGTTCAGATATTTCTATCAAAGTAGATGGCAAGGATCTTGAACACTTTAATCCATTGAAAACAGATTATTATATTCCTCAATCTAGCAAGGAAATTACTGCAACAGCTAGCAACAATGGTTTGGTTACTCTTGTTCCAGCAACAAGTCCAAAAGGTGCGACACGTCTTATTTTGAAGGCTGAAGATGGTACTATTTTAAAAGAATATCGAATCTACCGTAATGATGAAAAAGATACAAGTCTACCTTTAGCAGCTGAAAATGGTGCAACTACTTTGAAGCTCGGAGATACCCTTCAACTTCCATCAGAGGTCACTGTTTATTATCCAACTTCAACTACTTGGACTACAGATAAACTGGCAGTGAAATGGGATGCTATTTCTGAACATGCTACGGAGCATGAGGGAAGATTCCAAGTAACTGGTCATGTCATCGGTACAAATCTAACAACTACCATGCAAGTGACAGTTGTAGCTAAAGGAAATCAAGTCATTTCAGAGAATCCAAGCAACAATGACAAAGATTCTAAAGCCTTTGCTTCGACAACGAATGATACACAAGCAGCTTCACATGATCGAATTTTCTATATCAATGATGGAAAATACAATGAAGATGGACGTTGGACAAACTGGTCTCGTACTCCGAAAAATCAAGAAACTTCTGTTGGATTACTCTTTAAGAAGGATGGAAAAATTACTTCTCAATCTATCGGAAAAGTAGCCCTTCAGTTCTTTAAAGATAGTGGCACAGATGCTCCAGAGAAAATGGTTCTAGAAAGATATATTGGTCCAGAATTTACAGAACCAAGTACGATTTCTCGTTACGAAGAAAATGCCGATCATCCATTTAACAAGGCAGAAAATTGGGCACCAATTCCTTACAAAGCTTCTGGAGAATTAGTAGCTGGTAAACCAATCGAGTTTAACTTTGATCCGGTTCAAACGACAGCTATTCGTGCTCGCATGACTCGTAAGGCTACCACCAATGGTCTTGCACTTGTAGAATTTACAGCCTATTCTGCAGGTAAGGGAGCAGAAGTGGAAACACCATCAGCGACTATTTCGATCGATGGAAAAGCATTGGAAAACTTTGATCCAAATGTGACAGATTACACTCTAACAACAATGGGTTCAAAACCAAAAGTCACTGCGACAACTAGTGGACATGGAGTAGTCACGGTAGTGGATCATGGAAATACAAATCTTCCAACACTCGTTCGTCTTGTTTCCAAAGATGGAAATCTGGTGAAAGAATATCGTTTATACTTTAAGTCTACCTTCCAAACAACACCGACAGAAGGCGTTAAGAACTTAGTAGCAGAAACTCCAAGTTTGGAAATTGAAAAGACTCCGCTTCCGTTTAAAGAAGTTATTCGTGAAAATCCTGAACTTGCTCAAGGTCAACGTCGTATTGTTTCTGAAGGTCAGGATGGAGAAAAAGTTGACTATATTCAAGTTTTGGGTACTACTAGAAGTCTTGTTCATTCTGAAGAAAGAAAGGCTCAGGATCGCATTGTTGAAGTTGGACTGAAAACAACTATTTCAAGTAGTAAAGGCGAGGAGCCAGCTCCAGTCAATGAAGTTCCAGAATTCAAAGGTGGTGCTAACTTTGTAGAAGCAGCAGTGAACGATGTTCCAGAATTCAAAGGCGGTGCTAACTTTGTAGAAGCAGCAGTGAACGATGTTCCAGAATTCAAAGGTGGTGCTAACTTTGTAGAAGCAGCAGTAAATGAAGTTCCAGAATACACAGGAATTCTAGCCACAGTAGGAGATCAAGCAGTACCAAGTGTTGAGAAACCTGAATTTAAGGGTGGCGTTAATGCTGTAATGGCTCTAGAACATAAACTTCCAGAGTACCGTGGTATTCTAGCTACAGTAGGGAATCAACCAGCACCGACAGTAGAAAAACCAGAATTTAAGCTAAGTTCGTTAGAAAAATCTCAGACTCCAGAAGCACCAGTTCAAGTTGCCAAGGAAGACAAGAGATTGCCAGAAACTGGTGAAAAGCAGTCAGAAACAGCTATTTTCTTGGCAGGTGTTAGCTTGGCCTTGTCAGCTGCCCTATTAACTGCAAAACGCAAAGAGGATTAGTCTATGCGCCTAATACCATTCTATTTGTATAGATTGGTAGAAGATAAAAAATGAATCGATAAATGAGTCGAATAGATGGAGAGGACCAATTAGGCCTCTCCGTCTTTACTAGTGAAAATGGAATCGTTTACTTTCGTGTTTGGACGAAAGGAGATAATATAAAGATGGGTAAAAATTTTTTCAATAAACGTTGTCATTACAGTATTCGTAAATTCGCTATTGGAGTAGCTTCTGTTATGATTGGTGCCAGTATCTTTGGTGTTAATCTAGTAGAGGCAGCAGAAACAGGTATTGTAGGAGATAAAGAGGGAACTATAACTCAAGCTCAGCCACTGGAAAAGTTACCTGATGAACTTGCGGCAGTTTTGAAGAAAGCAGAAGAAAATACTGGGAAGGAAGGCAGCTCGACAGTTGGAAATGGAGAAACTGCAGGAGCGATTGGCTCTACCGATTCGATAAATAATCCTAAACCAGTTGACGCATCTGGAACTCCAGAGAATGAAACAAAACCGTCTGAAGCCATGAGTGGAGGACAAAATGATAAAGAAATCGCTAAACCAAGTCAACCAACTACACCTGAAAAACCAAAAGTAGAGCAAACAGGTGATGGAACAGTTGAATTGGCGGATCGATTCACTGCAAGTAAAGCAGCTAGCGAAGATAGTATTGTGGCTGCCAGCAAGAGCGATGACTATCTTAAGAAAGAGTACAAGGTTTTCCCAACTCCACAAAAAGTGACCTATGGCGAAGGTGTCACAGCCCTTCGTAAACAAGTGAATCTGGTCATGGGAGAACAACTCGATCTCTATACTCGTAATCGCTTGAAGAGTATCTTACAGGACAATCAAGTATCTTATACAACTGGTAAGGAGGCAATCGCTGGCGCAACCAACATCTTTCTTAGAGTGCATGGACGAGGAACACAAGCAGAACAAAACTTATCTAACGTTTCAGCAGGTCTCTTTGACAAAATTGATGCTTATGCTCTGACCATCAAGGACAACTCAATTTCCATCGTCGGAAAAGACACAGATGCAGTCTTCTATGGTTTGACAACTTTGAAACACATGCTCAAGGAAAGTCAAGTTCCAGTTCTTCGCAATGTGACAGTGGAAGATTACGCTGAAATCAAGAACCGTGGTTTCATCGAAGGTTACTATGGAAATCCATGGTCTAATGAAAATCGTAAAGAATTGATGCGTTATGGAAGTGAATTGAAGTTAACTCAATACTATTTCGCACCAAAAGATGATCCATACCACAATAAGAAATGGCGTGAACTTTACCCAGAAGAAAAACTAGCTGAAATCCGAGAACTTGCTCGTGTCGGTAATCAAACGAAGACACGTTATGTCTGGACCATTCATCCATTTATGAACAACCGCATCCGTTTTGACAATGAAGCGCATTACCAGGCTGACCTTGCAACCATAAAGGCTAAGTTTACTCAATTGTTGGATGTGGGAGTGCGTGAATTTGGTGTGCTCGCAGATGATGCACCAAGCCCAGTTGGTGGTTACCATAGTTATGTTCGCTTGATGAAGGATATCACAAATTGGTTGACTGAAAAACAAACAACATATAGTGGTCTCCGTAAAGATATGATTTTTGTTCCTGCCTGGTACATGGGGCAAGGAACTGAAGCTGAACTTCGTACCTTGAATGAACATCTTCCTGAAAATGTCCATTTAACTCTTACTGGTGGAAAGGTTTGGGGTGCTGTTGACCAAACATTCTTAACGAACTTAAAGAAAAATTTAACGGAAGGTGGTAAAACTTACCGTCCAATTCAGTTTTGGATTAACTGGCCATGTAATGACAATACAAAACCCCACCTAATTCTTGGTGGTGGTGAAAAATTCTTACATCCAAATGTTGATTTATCACTTGCACAAGGAATTATGTTAAATCCAATGCAACAATCTGAAGCTTCTAAAGTAGCACTTTTTGATATGGCTCAGTATGGATGGAAGCAATGGCAAAGCGCAGAAGAAGCAGAACAGATCAACGATATGGCCTTTAACTTTGTAGTCAATGATCGTTTCGAAGAAAGCAGTGTTTCAAAGGCGTTTAGAGAACTCGGAAAACATATGCGTAATCAAAATAGACCTCCACATGTCACTAAATTAGAAGAGTCTGTAGAATTGGCTCCAAAATTGATAGAATTTTATAACAAACTCAAATCTGGTCAAAATCTGGATTCTGAAATAAAAGAGTTGAGGGAAATTTTTGCTGGTTTGAAAGCCAATGCTCTTCTACTTAAAGAAAAAGGCGATCAGAAATTAATTGAACAAATTAACTATTGGTTAGATAATACAGTGGATCAAATGAACGCGCTTGAAGCTTTCTTAACAGCTACGGAAGGACTTACTGAAAAAAATGATGCCAAGGTATGGGAGTATTATCAGGCAGGAGTCAAATATTATGACCAGTCAGTTAAACATGCCTTCTTTTACGTTGACCATTATGAATACGCAGAATTTGGTGTCCAACATATTCGACCATTTATCAATAATCTCAAAGAATACTTAGCCTTGCACATCCAATCAATGTTGAATCCAGATAAATTTGTGACAACATTTATTACGAATCGTGCTGGAATAGAAGGCGGATTGAAAGAAGTCACAGATGGTGACTTTGATACACATGTGATTGCCAAAACAACAATTGTGATTGAAAGAGGTGATTATGTAGGCTTGCGCTTTAATAAGGCAATTAAAATACACAAATTAGGTTTCGCTACGGGTACTAATACGGCTGATAACTATACCTTTAGTAATGCAGTTGTGGAATATCAAAATGAAAAAGGAGAATGGGTAGCCATAACGAGCCCTGCATATACTGGTCGAGAACGCATTCTGGAATTTAATGACCTCGATATCACAGCTCAAGCTGTTCGTATGATAGCAACAGCTAAGAAGGATAATGCTTGGCTCGCCATGCGTGAAATTGCTGTAAATAGACCCCTAGAGTTAGGTAGTAAGAAGGTTAGGGGCACTATTAGCTTAAGTTCAAATCTGATTTATAAATATGGAACAAGTGTTGTTCAGATGCAAGATGGTCAAGAAAACACGGAATCTATGATGGCACATGTTGATCAGACCAATGTCACACCAGAACAAGCTTGGGTACAAATGGACTTAGGTGGATTGCATAAAGTAAAACGAGTTCATCTGATGCAAGGGGAACGGGATAAACTAGCATCTGGAGTCGTCGAATATTCTGCGGATGGTACAAATTGGACTACACTTCAAAATTTAACAGGGCAACGAACTTCTGATATCGTGCAAGAATTTACAACTCGTTTTGTTCGCATTCGTAATACAGAAACCTTAAGTAAATGGTGGAGAATTGCGGAATTTAGAGTGGATGTAGATAGTCCAAATCTTGACTTAACAGACACCAACGTGGATGCCTTGAAGGAAACATCAGTAGTGGATAGCTTGGGCAGTTACGAGCTTCAAATTCCAGCTGGAACTAAACTTCCTGCTCATAGCTATTTAGGTATGAAGCTTGACCGAATCCATCAAGTCAAGAGCATTCAGCTCCAAGGCCAGGCTAACCCAGCCCTAAGTCTAGAGTACTCTGCAAATGCGCAAGAGTGGACACCAGCTAGCCAGTTGACAGACAGAACTGTCGCAACTCACTTGGTACGTTATGTTCGTCTTGTGAATAAAACAAATCAAGAACAAGACCTGCCATCAACTTCTCTCCTTGTAACGACTAAAGAAGTGCAACCAACCAAACTAGAATCTACAACTATGGGCATTCATCCAATATATGGAAGTAATGATGTTCGTAAGATTAATAACCTAGATCAATTGTTTGATGGTGTGTACAACAACTTCGTTGAGTTTTCAGACTATGCCCATAAAGATGGCCATGTAACCTTGAAACTTGGTAGCGAACGCACTATCAAGAAGATCAGAGCCTACATCCAAGACGGAACTCAAAACTATCTTCGTGATGGTAAAATACAAGTCAGCCAAGACGGTAAAACTTGGACGGATGTTGTGACAGTGGGAGATGGTGTAGCCAATAGTATACACGATGATTCATTGACAGATGGTTGGACACATGATTCTAAGATGCCAGGAAATCGTTACATCGAGGGTGAATTGACAACACCAGTCAAAGCAAACTATCTTCGTGTCCTCTATACAGCTGACTATGATGCTCGTTTTGTAGGATTTACAGAATTGGTAATTAATGATGGCGAATTTGTCAAACCAATCAATGATCCAACTGTAGAAGGAAACGGTGGCGAAAGCCGAGGCAACTTCTATACTAATCTCGTAGACGGAAAAGTCTTGACTAGCTACAAGGCGGAAAATGATAAGGGTGAAATGGTTTACCACTTGTCAGAACCAACCAATGCCAACCATCTACGCCTTGTTTCAAGCCTTCCTGAAGGAGCGAAAGCACGAGTTCAAGCAAGAACACTTAAGGATGGTCAAGAGAGCTGGGCAGATCTTGGTGCCATTACATCTAGTCTCCAAACCTTTGCTATCCGAAATGGTGGTTCTCTTCTAGATGTTAAATTGGTATGGGAAGGTGGCAAGGCTGAGTTTTATGAATTGGCGAGCTTCTATCAAGAATTGACAGAAGAACCTGTTCAATCAAGCAAGGGTGAAGAACCAGCACCAGTGCTTGAGGTACCTGAATTTACAGGTGGTGTGAATGCAGTTGAAGCCTTGGTAGATGAGCTTCCAACCTACACAGGCCCAGTATCAACCGTAGGCGATCAAGCCGCTCCAACAGTAGAGCAACCAGAGTTCCAGGGCGGTGTGAATGCAGTTGAAGCCTTGGTAGATGAGCTTCCAACCTACACAGGCCCAGTATCAACCGTAGGCGACCAACCAACTCCGATGGTAGAGAAACCAGAGTTCCAGGGCGGTGTGAATGCAGTTGAAGCTTTGGTCAATGAGCTACCAGCTTATACAGGCCCAGTATCAACCGTAGGCGACCAACCAACTCCGATGGTAGAGCAACCAGAGTTCCAAGGTGGAGTCAACTCTGTTATGGCCTTGAAACATGAATTACCAGAGTACACAGGTCAGGTATCAACCGTAGGCGACCAACCAACTCCAACAGTAGAGAAAGCAGAGTTCCAAGGTGGAGTCAACTCCGTTATGGCCTTGAAACATGAGCTTCCAGAGTACACAGGCCCATTGTCAACCGTAGGTGACCAACCAGCACCGACAGTAGAAAAAACAGAGTTTAAACTAAGTTCGTTAGAAAAAGCTCAGACTCCAGAAGCACCAGTTCAAGTTGTCAAGGAAGACAAGAGATTGCCAGAAACTGGTGAAAAACAGTCAGAAACAGCTATTTTCTTAGCAAGTGTTGGACTAGCCTTATCAGCAGCACTATTAACTGTAAAACGTAAAGAAGATTAGTCTGTACGTCTAATGACTTCCTATTTGTAGATATTAGTCGATGATTAAAAATTGCTTTCTTTTTCAACTATAGTAAGTTGATGGCATCTAAAAACTGGAGAAGACAATCATGGTCTTCTCCAGTTTTATATAGGTGTAAGCAAGAGAGGTGAATTGTGCCCCAAAAGTTAGACAGAAAAATAGTAATCCAAACTGCAAGGTGGGTACCTTTTTGTTGTATAATGGAGTGAGGTGATTAGATGATTTTAAAAATTTATAATGGGGAATATAGTTTACAATGGGATGGAATATACTACTTAGCACTAATTGATTATCCAAATATTCAAGAGTGGGAATTAGAAAAAATTGCTAAATTTATAGCTTACGAAAAACTTCATAAACGTCAAACAAGTATTGAATGTGCTGATTCTTGTTTAAAAAAAGAAATTTTAGATCACATCTGTCAGCATCACTTTCTGCCACCATTTACCCCTACAGATAAAAGAGTAGCCTCGACTTATGATCTACATAAGAGGTTAGTAACTTCAGACTACTGTAGTCATACTACGACTATAGATACAGCGATTTCTATCTTTAAAACAGGTCAGCTCTTATCTGCTGTGAAAGCCTTTGGGCGAGATGCTGAGGAGTTGGTTTTGGATAGTCGTAATGCAGCTTCTGATCCAGCAGACTATTTTGACTATATTATGTTCGGATGGTCTAATACAAGTTCTGGTTATCGATTAGCGATGGAGCGTTTTTTAGGTCGAGCTCCTTCAGAGAAAGAATTACAAGACAAGTTTATTCCTGGAGTGAGTTTTCATTTTATCTATACAGATTTGATTAACGTTACTGGTTATATTTTTGATGGCTACCATGTTGCAAAAATTAAGGACATGTTGAATTTATTTAGTGAGTTGTATATTTGCATTATTCCAACTCATAATAAGAGCCAATTTGAAAATATTATTCCAACTAAAATACAAGATAGGGTGCATTATATTGATTATGCTGGAGAAGACTTAGAAGAGTGGACTAAGAAAGTCTATCAAGTTGTTTTAGAACAATCAGATAAAGGATAGTTGAGGAAAAAACGATGAAAGTGATTGATCAAACCTTACTAGAAAAAGTCATTATTGAACGTTCTCGTACAAGTCATAAAGGAGACTATGGTCGTTTGCTTCTGTTAGGTGGTACCTATCCTTATGGAGGTGCTATCATTATGGCTGCTTTAGCAGCTGTAAAAAGCGGTGCAGGATTGGTAACTGTTGGAACAGATAGAGAAAATATCCCTGCTCTACACAGCCATTTGCCTGAGGCTATGGCATTTTCTCTTCAAGACAAGCAATTGTTAAAAGAGCAGTTGGAGAAGGCAGAGGTTGTCTTGCTGGGGCCTGGTTTAGGAGACGATGCTTATGGAGAAGATTTAGTCAAACAGGTCTTTGCTAGCTTAAGTCAAAATCAGATTTTGATTGTAGACGGAGGGGCCTTAACCATCCTTGCTAGAACAAGTTTATCATTTTCTTTGAGTCAGCTTATCCTAACTCCCCACCAAAAAGAATGGGAAAAGCTGTCTGGTATTGCTATTGAAAAGCAAAACGAAGATGCAACGGCTAGTGCCCTAACTTCCTTCCCTCAAGGAACGATTTTAGTTGAAAAAGGTTCAGCTACTCGTATTTGGCAAGCTGGTCAGTCTGATTGCTACCAGTTACAGGTTGGTGGCCCCTATCAGGCGACTGGTGGTATGGGAGATACACTAGCTGGGATGATCGCAGGATTTGCAGGCCAGTTTAAACAAGCTAGTCTTTATGAACGTGTAACCGTAGCGACCCATCTTCATTCAGCCATAGCCCAAGAGTTAGCTCAAGAACATTATGTGGTCTTGCCAACGGAGATTAGTAATTGTCTTCCTAAAATTATGAAAAAAATATATCAAAAAGGCACCTGATCGTTTCAGGCGCCTTTGTATGTTTTAGAAAAATCCTTTAATCTTGCCGACTAGGCCATCTAGACCTTCAGAACCAGAAATCAACTGCTGAGCTTGAGAAAAGTATTCTCCAAGTTGTTCTTGATTTTCTGCAACAAATGTTTTTGCAGCTTCGAAATCTTTTGTCTCGATTAACTCTTTTACTTGATTAAACAAATCTAATGGGTTCATCTTATGTCTCCTTTTCTGTATAATACTATTCAAACATTTTATAACATTTTTTTCAAGCAAAGTGATTTTTCTATCGAAGTTGAGGGGTGTCAAACAGGGCTTTTTTTGATATAATTTTTAATGATGAATTCGAGAAATGATCGGTATGTGGTTGTTGATTTGGAGGCCACTAGCACCGGAAGCAAGGCAAAAATTATTCAAGTGGGTATTGTGGTGATTGAAAATGGCGAAATCGTCGATCAGTATGGAACTGATATCAATCCCCATGAGCCCTTGGATTCTCATATAAAAGAATTGACAGGTTTGACTGATCAACGGTTGGCAGTTGCTCCAGAGTTTTCACAGGTAGCTGGAAGGATTTTTGAACTGGTCAAGGATGGTATTTTTGTTGCGCACAATGTTCAGTTTGATGCAAATCTTCTGGCAGAGTACCTATTTTTTGAAGGTTATGAATTGAGAACTCCACGAGTGGATACAGTTGAGCTGGCACAGGTTTTGTACCCTCAGTTTGAAAAGTACAATCTCGGCATTCTCTGTCAAGAGTTAGGGATTAAGTTAGACCATGCCCACACCGCTCTCTCTGATGCACAAGCAACAGCAGAGCTTTTGCTTTTTATGCGCCAAAAGCTTTTTCAGTTACCAAAAGGACTTTTAGAAACTTTGTTAGATCTTGCGGATAACCTCCTTTATGAAACTTATTTAGTGATTGAAGAAGTGTATCAGCGCCAGTCCCCCCTTTCTTCTTACGATTTGATAGAGCTCCATGGACTCTTTCTAAGAAAGAAAAGTCAGTCTTTAAAGCCACGTAAGCTATCTAAGGATTTTACTAAAAATATGTCCTTGTTAGACTTGGATGAACGCCCTCAGCAAGTTGAATTTGCAGAAAAAGTTGAGCAGTTTTTAAAAGAACAGAAAACGGCTTTTATTCAAGCTCAAACGGGACTTGGAAAGACGTATGGTTACCTACTACCAGCTTTGAATATGGAAAGTGAAGGAGGCATCCTTGTGAGTGTACCCACCAAAATCCTTCAAAATCAAATCATGCAAGAAGAAGGAAGGCGATTAAAAGATACTTTTCATATTGAAATTCATAGTCTTAAGGGACCTCAAAATTATTTGAAACTCGATAATTTTTATAAAGTACTTCATAGACCAGAGTCCAACCGCCTATTCACACGCTTTAAAATGCAAATCTTGATTTGGTTAACAGAGACAGAAACAGGTGACTTAGATGAAATCGGACAGCTGTATCGTTATCAACATTTTCTAGCTGAACTTGTACATGATGGAAAACTTTCAAAAAAAAGTTTATTTATTTCTGAGGACTTCTGGCAACGCAGTCAAGATAGGGCTAAATCGAGTCGCCTTTTGTTAACCAATCACGCTTATCTGGTAACACGTTTAGAGGATGATCCAGAGTTTGTCAACAATCGCTTGGTAATCATAGATGAAGCTCAAAAAATGCTGATTGCCCTTGAAAACCTCGCCCAAGAGTCTTATCTCCTCGAGGCTTTAGTAACACAAGTTCAAAAGTCCTTGGAAACAGAAAAAGATCTTATTCAGAGACGGTTGCTTGAGAGTATCGGGTTTGAATGTCGCTATTTGATAGATCAGTTTTACTCAGGACTTAAGAATGACAAGTGGCTGGATTCTCTTGAAAACTTACGCCAGCATTTTTCTGAGTTAAGTCTTCCCGAGTATAGAGATATGATGCGCTTTTTTACATCGGACCGTGAATTTTGGCTGGCAACTGCTGAGAAGTCTAGTAAGGATGTCTTAATTTGTTCAAGTAAAAAAGGTCGCTTCCTACTAGCAGATTTATTGCCAGAAGATTGCAGAGTGCTTGGCGTATCTGCCACTCTTGAAATCAGTAATAGAGTTTCGTTAGCGGATTTATTAGGATTTACGGAAGCCCCACTTATTACAGTTGAATCTTTACAACAGAAACAGCAAGAAGTTCTATTAGTAAATGATTTTCCTTTAGTAACTGAACATTCTCCTTTAGATTATGCAGAAGAGGTTACATCAGTTATCCATTCCTTACAGGTGTTTCAAGAGCCTTTGCTTGTTTTATTTACGTCTAAAGAATTACTGTTAGCAGTGTCAGATTTACTAGACCATCCTCATTTGGCCCAATATAAAAATGGGGAACCCAGTCAGCTGAAGAAACGTTTTGAAAAAGGAGAGCGACAAATATTACTTGGAACAGGAAGTTTCTGGGAGGGGGTTGATTTTTCTACCCATCCTTGCGTTATTCAAGTAATTCCTCGATTGCCTTTCCAAAATCCCCAAGAACCTTTAACACAAAAATTAAATCATGAATTGCGTCAGGAAGGGAAGAATCCTTTCTATGATTATCAGCTGCCAATGGCCATTATTCGTCTCAAACAGGCTTTGGGTAGAACAATTAGAAAAGAGGAACAAGCTTCCATTGCTGTGATACTGGATAGTCGTGTTGTTCATAAACGATATGGTAAACAGATTAGACAAGCTCTAGCGAAGGAAAGAACTATCAGAGAGGTGAATAGAAAACAGATTACCTCTACTGTTATTGATTTCCTCCAAAACAACAAAAATGAAAAATCTAAGAAAGAGGAAAGGTGAATATATGAAACGTTCTCTCGACTCTAGAGTCGATTATAGTTTGCTCCTGCCAGTATTTTTCCTACTGGTTATCGGTGTGGTGGCTATTTATATTGCCGTTAGTCATGATTATCCAAATAATATCTTGCCCATTTTAGGGCAGCAGGTCGCTTGGATTGCCTTGGGACTTGTAATTGGTTTTGTGGTCATGCTCTTCAATACAGAATTTCTTTGGAAGGTGACACCCTTTCTATATATTTTAGGCTTGGGACTTATGGTCTTACCTATCGTCTTTTATAATCCAAGTTTAGTTGCATCAACGGGTGCTAAAAACTGGGTATCGGTAAATGGTGTTACCTTGTTCCAGCCGTCAGAATTTATGAAGATATCCTATATTCTCATGTTGGCCCGTGTGATTGTCCAGTTTACAAAAAAACATAAGGAGTGGAGACGCACAGTTCCGCTGGACTTTTTGTTAATTTTTTGGATGATTGTCTTTACCATTCCAGTCCTAGTTCTTTTGGCACTTCAAAGTGACTTGGGGACGGCTTTGGTTTTTGTAGCCATTTTTTCAGGAATCGTTTTATTATCGGGGGTTTCTTGGAAAATTATTATTCCAGTATTTGTGACTGCTGTAACTGGAATTGCTGGTTTCTTAGCTGTTTTTATCAGCAAGGACGGCCGGGCTTTTCTCCATCAACTGGGAATGCCGACCTACCAAATCAATCGTATTTTGGCTTGGCTCAATCCATTTGACTTTGCCCAAACAACGACCTATCAGCAGGCTCAAGGGCAGATTGCGATTGGTAGTGGAGGCTTGTTTGGTCAAGGATTTAATGCTTCTAATCTGCTTATTCCAGTTCGAGAGTCGGATATGATTTTCACGGTCATTGCAGAAGATTTTGGATTTATTGGCTCTGTCCTTGTTATCGCCCTTTATCTCATGTTGATTTACCGAATGTTAAAGGTTACTCTTAGATCAAATAACCAGTTCTACACCTATATTTCCACAGGTTTGATTATGATGTTGCTCTTCCACATCTTTGAAAATATCGGTGCCGTGACAGGCTTGCTTCCCTTGACTGGGATTCCCTTACCGTTCATTTCTCAAGGTGGATCGGCTATTATCAGTAACTTGATTGGTATTGGCTTGCTTTTATCGATGAGTTACCAGACAAACCTAGCTGAAGAAAAGAGCGGAAAAGTTCCATTCAAACGGAAAAAGGTTGTATTAAAACAAATCAAATAAGGAGAAAATCTTGGTAAAAGTAGCAGTTATGTTAGCTCAGGGCTTTGAAGAAATTGAAGCTTTGACAGTTGTAGATGTCTTGCGTCGTGCCAATATCACATGTGATATGGTTGGGTTTGAAGAGCAAGTGACTGGTTCGCATGCAATCCAAGTAAGAGCAGATCGTGTCTTTGATGGTGATTTATCAGACTATGATATGGTTGTTCTTCCTGGAGGGATGCCTGGTTCTGTACATTTGCGGGATAATCAGGCCTTGATTCAAGAATTGCAAAATTTCGAGCAAGAAGGGAAGAAACTGGCGGCCATTTGTGCAGCTCCAATTGCCCTCAATCAAGCAGGAGTATTGAAAAACAAGCAGTACACTTGCTATGATGGTGTTCAAGAGCAAATCTTTGATGGTCACTACGTCAAGGAAACAGTAGTGGTAGATGGTCATTTGACAACCAGTCGGGGCCCCTCAACAGCCCTTGCCTTTGCCTACGAGTTGGTGGAGCAATTAGGAGGAGACGCAGAGAGTTTACGAACAGGAATGCTCTATCGAGATGTCTTTGGTAAAAATCAATAAAACGGATCCATAATCTCTATAGTTTGATAAATACTAAAATATTAATCACTCTCTATAGAGTTGTAGTTTTTGAGAAGATGATTCGTCATCTTCTTTTTATATTTCGGTGTTTTTACTTGCGTAAAAAAATGTTTTCTAGTATAATAGTTTATTGTGAGCGAACCTCACTTACCCCTTGCAAAGTCTTGGGGTCATTAGACCAAAAGGAGGAACATATCAATGGCTAAATACGAAATTCTTTATATCATTCGTCCAAACATTGAAGAAGAAGCTAAAAACGCTTTGGTAGCACGTTTTGACTCTATTTTGACTGACAACGGTGCAACTGTTGTTGAATCAAAATCTTGGGAAAAACGCCGTCTTGCATACGAAATCAAAGATTTCCGTGAAGGACTTTACCACATCGTTAACGTTGAAGCAAACGACGATGCAGCTCTTAAAGAGTTTGACCGTCTTTCAAAAATCAACGCTGACATTCTTCGTCACATGATCGTCAAAACTGACGCGTAAGAAGGTAAACTATGATTAACAATGTTGTACTTGTAGGGCGTATGACACGTGACGCTGAGTTGCGTTATACCCCATCAAATGTAGCAGTTGCGACTTTTACTCTTGCAGTAAACCGTACATTTAAGAGTCAAAATGGCGAACGTGAGACTGATTTTATCAATGTCGTTATGTGGCGCCAACAGGCTGAAAACCTTGCTAACTGGGCTAAAAAAGGCTCACTTATCGGGGTGACAGGTCGTATCCAGACTCGTAGTTACGATAACCAGCAAGGACAACGTGTCTACGTGACAGAGGTCGTGGCTGAGAATTTCCAAATGTTGGAAAGCCGTAGTGTGCGTGAGGGTCACATAGGTGGAGCTTATTCTGCACCAACTGCAAACTATTCAGCACCTACAAATTCAGTACCAGACTTTTCACGTGATGAAAATCCATTTGGAGCAACAAATCCATTGGATATTTCAGATGATGATTTACCATTCTAATGGACAACTAAAATTATAAAGGAGAAAAAATATGGCTCAACAACGTCGTGGCGGATTCAAACGCCGTAAAAAAGTTGATTACATCGCAGCAAACAAAATTGAATATGTTGATTACAAAGATACTGAGCTTCTTAGCCGTTTCGTTTCAGAACGTGGGAAAATCCTTCCTCGTCGTGTAACAGGAACTTCAGCTAAAAACCAACGTAAAGTAACAACAGCTATCAAACGCGCTCGCGTAATGGCTTTGATGCCTTTCGTAAACGAAGATTAAAAAAGAGGTCCGGGCGGACCTCTTTTTCACGATCCTTGAAATGAGAATGCGAGTTGGGTCCAGTGGACCTCTTTTCATGAGCCTTGAAATGAGAGAGCGAGTTGGGGTCCGAGTGGACCTCTTTTTCATGAGCTCGGAAAAAAGAAAGCGAATTAAGACCCGGTTGGGTCTTTTTTTCACTAGTCTTAAAATGAGAGAGAGTTTGGGTCCAGTGGACTTCTTTTTCATGAGCTTGAAAATAAGAAAGCGAATTAAAGCCCGGTTGGTTTTTTTCACGAGATAGTTTTTTTCTGACCTTGGCGTGCTATAATGGTAATAGAAAGAGTAAAGGTGGGTAAGTCAAAGATGAATTGTACGATTAGAAATATGATTAAGTCTGATATTGAACCCTTGTCTCATGGATTTATGAATCAAGGTTGGACTGGTAGAGAGGAAATTTTGGCTAGATATTTTCTGGAACAGGAAAGTGGGGAGAGAGAAGTCTTAGTTGCAGAGATTGATGGTGCTGTAGCGGGCTACGTTACCATTTTGCCTTCTGCTAAACATGGTCCTTTTGCAGAAGTATATCCAGAATTATCAGATTTTAATGTGTTTGAGCCTTTTCGAAATCAAGGGATTGGGAATCAACTGCTAGAAGAAGCAGAAAAACGAGTCAAGTTTGTTTCGAGTAAGGTCACTCTTGGTGTAGGTTTGCACTTAGGCTATGGCCCTGCCCAGAGATTGTATATCAAACGAGGCTATATTCCAGATGGGACAGGTGTCTGGTATAGAAATAAACCGCTAGAAATGGGTGCAAGTTGTCAAAATGATAATGATTTAGTTTTATACTTATCCAAGGACTTACAATAAAATGGGAAACTTTTTGAAAATAGGGGATTTAACTACTTTATGGTATAATGGAAAGAGTTAGATTGAAAGAGGTAGTGAGATGGATGCGAAATTAAGATACAAGGCAAAGAAAATCAAGATTGTTTTTTTTGATATTGATGATACATTGAGAAATTCTAAGACAGGTTTTATTCCAGCTTCAATCCCAACTGTTTTTAAGCAATTACGTGAGAAAGGAATTTTGACAGGTATTGCTTCTGGACGAGGGATTTTTGGTGTTGTGCCAGAGATTCGTGACCTCAAGCCTGACTTTTTTGTAAACTTAAACGGGGCCTACATTGAAGATAAAAAAGGTCAGGTCATTTATCAACATCAGATTGCCAAAGAAGATGTGGAAGAATATATCTCTTGGGCAAAGCAAGAGGGAGTTGAGTATGGCTTGGTTGGGAGTCATGATGCCAAGTTGTCGACTCGCACCGATATGATTAGTGAAGCGATCAATCCAATTTATCCCGATTTGGATGTGGATCCAGATTTCCATGAAAAAGAAGATATCTATCAGATGTGGACTTTTGAAGATAAGGGAGATGACTTGCACTTGCCTGACAGTCTCTCAGACAAACTTCGCATGGTTCGTTGGCATGAGCATTCGTCTGATATTGTTCCGATTTCAGGCTCCAAAGCGACGGGTGTGGAAAAGGTTGTGGAACACCTTGGCTTGAAACCAGAGAACGTCATGGTTTTTGGAGATGGGCTGAATGACTTGGAACTCTTTGATTATGCTGGAATCAGCGTTGCCATGGGAATTTCCCATGATAACATCAAAGAAAAAGCAGATTATATTACAAAAACGTTAGAAGAAGATGGTATTTTTAATGCCTTAGAAAGATTTGGTATGGTAGAAAAAGAATTGCATTTCCCACAAGTAGACATTGAAACAGTAGAAGGTCCGTTGGCGACTATTAAGACCAATCACGGAGACTTGCGTATCAAGCTCTTCCCTGAACATGCTCCTAAAACAGTGGCTAACTTTGTAGCTCTTTCTAAAGATGGCTATTATGATGGTGTCATTTTCCACCGTATTATCAAGGACTTTATGATCCAAGGTGGAGACCCAACTGGAACTGGTATGGGTGGCGAGTCAATCTACGGCGAATCATTTGAGGATGAATTCTCAGAAGAACTTTACAATATCCGTGGTGCTCTTTCCATGGCCAATGCTGGTCCAAATACCAACGGTAGCCAGTTCTTTATCGTGCAAAATCAACATTTGCCTTATTCTAAGAAAGAAATTGCTCGTGGTGGTTGGCCAGAACCGATCGCAGAAATCTATGCTAACCAAGGTGGAACTCCTCACCTAGACCGTCGACACACTGTTTTTGGTCAGTTAGCTGATGAAGCTTCTTACGCTGTTTTGGACGCCATTGCTGCTGTTGAGACAGGGGCTATGGACAAGCCAGTTGAAGATGTTGTGATTGAAACAATTGAAATCGAGGACTAAGATGAAAATCGGTGATAAGCTAAAGGGGCGTATTACAGGGATTCAGCCCTACGGTGCCTTTGTTGAGCTAGAGACGGGTGATACGGGACTGATTCACATTTCAGAGATTCGGACAGGCTTTATTGAAAATATCCAAGAAGCCTTGAAAGTCGATGAAGAGGTTCAGGTTCAGGTAGTGGATTTAGATGAATTTACAGGGAAAGCTAGTCTTTCTATCCGTACTTTGGAGGAAGAAAAGCACCAATTTCCGAGACGGAGACGCTTTTCAAGCGACCGCTTTAACTATGGCTTTGCGCCTCTCAAACGAATGATGCCAATTTGGACCAAGGAAGCTCTCCAACATTTGAAGAATCAGAAGCACTAATTAGAAACCTCTATGCTTTGTAATGTTAATATAAATTTGCTATAATAGGACCATGGAAGAAGAACAATTATTAAAATCAGGAGAGCGCATTAACCAGCTCTTTTCGACAGATATTAAAATCATTCAAAATAGAGAGGTTTTTAGCTATTCGGTGGATAGTGTTCTCTTGTCACGTTTTCCACGTTTTCCTAAAAAGGGCTTGATAGTGGATTTCTGTGCTGGGAATGGAGCAGTGGGGCTTTTTGCTAGCACTCGGACTCAGGCACAGATTTTGGCTGTTGAGATTCAGGAGCGTTTGGCGGATATGGCTGAACGCTCTGTCCGTTTGAATGGTTTGGAAGAGCAGATGGAGGTCATCTGTGATGATTTGAAAAATATGCCTGCTTACATCCAGGGAAGTAAGGTGGATATGATTTTGTGTAATCCGCCCTATTTCAAGGTGGATCCTCATTCTAATCTGAACGAGAGTGAACATTATCTCTTGGCGCGCCATGAAATTACGACTAATTTGCAGGAAATCTGTCGTAGTGCCCAGAGTATTCTCAAGTCTAATGGGCGTTTGGCCATGGTTCATCGTCCTGATCGACTTCTGGATATTTTGGATACATTACAACGGCATAATCTAGCTCCTAAGCGCCTGCAGTTTGTTTATCCAAAAAGAGAAAAGGAAGCCAATATGCTTTTGATTGAGGCAATCAAGGATGGTTCAACAAGCGGCTTTAAGGTCTTACCACCTCTCATTGTTCACAATGATGATGGCTCTTATACGCCTGAACTTGAAGAGATTTATTATGGATCATAAGGCTTATATGTACGTGCTGGAGTGCCGTGATGGATCTTACTATACAGGCTATACGACTGATGTGAGAAGACGCCTTGCTGTCCACAATAGTGGGAAGGGAGCCAAATACACACGAGCACGCTTGCCAGTCAAACTTATCTATGTTCAAGGTTTTGCCAGTAAGGAAGAAGCCATGTCAGCAGAAGCCCTTCTCAAGCGTAAGAAGAGGCCACAGAAGGAAAGATTTTTATCTGAAAATCAAGATAGAAATTTACTCATACTCAATGAAAATCAAAGATCAAACTAGGAAGCTAGCCGTAGTCAGTACTTGAGTACGGCAAGGCGAAGCTGACGTGGTTTGAAGAGATTTTCGAAGAGTATCAGTTATTTTGAAGAATTGTGAGGAGCCCTTTGACTCCTCTTACTTTTGTCAAAAAGCGAAAAAAATGCTACAATAAAGAGAATAAATAAAATGAGGTATTATCATGTCTAAGATTCTAGTATTTGGTCACCAAAATCCAGACTCAGATGCCATCGGGTCATCTGTAGCCTTTGCCTACCTTGCAAAAGAAGCATACGGTTTGGATACGGAAGCTGTTGCTCTTGGAACTCCAAATGAAGAAACAGCCTTTGTCTTGAACTATTTTGGTGTAGAAGCACCGCGTGTTATCACTTCTGCCAAAGCAGAAGGAGCAGAGCAAGTTATCCTGACTGACCACAATGAATTCCAACAATCTGTATCAGATATCGCTGAAGTAGAAGTTTATGGTGTTGTAGATCACCACCGTGTGGCTAACTTTGAAACTGCAAGCCCACTCTACATGCGTTTGGAGCCAGTTGGTTCAGCGTCTTCAATCGTTTACCGTATGTTCAAAGAACATGGTGTAGCCGTGCCTAAAGAGATTGCTGGTTTGATGCTTTCAGGTTTGATTTCAGATACCCTTCTTTTGAAATCACCAACAACACACCCAACAGATACAGTCATTGCTCCTGAATTAGCTGAATTGGCTGGTGTCAACTTGGAAGAGTATGGATTGGCTATGTTGAAAGCTGGTACAAACTTGGCTAGCAAATCTGCTGAAGAATTGATTGATATCGATGCTAAGACTTTTGAATTGAACGGAAATAATGTCCGTGTTGCTCAAGTAAACACAGTTGACATCGCTGAAGTATTGGAACGTCAAGCAGAAATTGAAGCTGCAATGCAAGCCGCTAACGCAGCAAAAGGTTATTCTGACTTTGTCTTGATGATTACAGATATCGTCAACTCAAACTCAGAAATCCTAGCACTTGGTGCTAACATGGACAAGGTTGAAGCAGCCTTCAACTTCAAACTTGAAAACAATCATGCCTTCCTTGCTGGTGCTGTTTCACGTAAGAAACAAGTGGTACCTCAATTGACTGAAAGCTTTAATGCTTAAGATTTTGAGTGTTAATTCAAATTAGGAAAGGCTAGTTTGACTTATATCGAAAGGAGTTTCGGCTCCTTTTTTTCTAGGAGTGAAGCATGTTAGAAAATGGCGATTTGATACTCAATGAAAATCAAAGAGCAAACTAGGAAGCTAGCCGCAAGCTGTACTTGAGTACGGTAAGGCGACGCTGACGTGGTTTGAATTTGATTTTCGAAGAGTATGATTTTGTGAGAGATGAGTCAGATACGGGACAGGCCATCCAGACTTCCACAGGCAACTATAACCATGTTGCGATTTGTTTGGATGGGATGATTTACCACGCTAGTGGACAGGATGGTGTTGTCTGTCAGGAACCAGTAGACTTCTTTGAGTCCAATCACTTGTACGACCTCTATTTCTACCCAGAAATGGATATCCAGTCTGTGAAGGAAAAAGCTTGCAAACATCTAGGAACACCCTACAATGCTTCTTTCTATCCAGCTGGACCTGGTTTCTACTGTTCCCAGTACATGGCAGAAATCCTACCGATTTTTGAAACGATTCCCATGAAATTTGGAGATGGGGAGCAGGAGATTAGTGATTTTTGGAGAGAGTATTACAGAGAACTAGGTCTGCCTGTTCCTTTGAACCAAGCTGGGACCAATCCTAGTCAGTTGGCAGCATCGCCTCTGTTAGAATGTAAAGAAAGGAATCTTCATGATTCAGATTTTTAATCCATCTCGTTTGACGAGACAGCCATTTTTTAGAGAATTGATCCGCTATCTAGACCAGCATGAGGATGTGATTTTGCGAGAAATTAAGGCTCAATTTCCAGATGTTGCAGTCGATAAACTCATGGAAGAGTATATAAAGGCAGGTTTGATTCTACGAGAAAATAAGCGTTATTACCTTAATCTTCCTATGCTTGAATCACTCGATAGTCTCGAACTGGATCAAGAGATTTTTGTCAGCGAAGATAGTCCGGCCTATCAAGCCTTGTTAGAGCAGAGTTTTGAGACGGAATTACGAAATCAAACCAATGCAGCTATTTTAGTTGAAAAGACGGACTTTGCGAGATCAAAAATGACCCTGTCCAATTATTTCTACAAGGTCAAACATCAGTATCCTTTGACAGAAAAACAGCAGGAACTCTATGACATTTTGGGAGATGTTAATCCTGAGTATGCTCTCAAATATATGACGACTTTTTTGTTGAAATTTCTCAAAAAAGACCAGCTTATACAGAAACGCCGTGATATCTTTGTGGATAGTTTGGTCGTCCTAGACTATATTGTCCAAAATGAAGAGGGGAAGTATGAGTTGGCTATCGATTTGGATAAGGAAAGATTAACTTTCTACTTGGCCTGATTTCTTTTTTCTGAGCACATTGTTTGACTTTCTTTAGGATTAAGTATAAACTATATGTAACCGGTAACACATATCGGAATAAACTAAAGGAGACAATCATATGTCACTTGAAAACAAATTGGAACAAGCAACAGGCGCTATCAAAGAAGGATTTGGTAAAGTTACTGGAGATGGCAAGACTGAAGCAGAAGGCGCTGTAGAAAAGACAGTTGCTAAGGCAAAAGAAGTAGTTGAAGATGCTAAAGGTGCTGTAGAAGGTGCCGTTGAAGGTTTGAAAAACGCTTTTAAATAAAAATAGAAAAAATCAAGGGTTTCGTTTCCCTTGATTTTTTACTATCTTATAAATAATTTTCTGCGACTGCTGCATCTCCTGGATAGGCTTCTTTCTTACCTTGGACGATTTGGTAGCAATCGGCTCCTTTACCAGCGATAATCACAGCATCTAATTCTTGACTTGTGATAGCCATCGCTGCCTTGATGGCTTCTTGGCGATCCGCAATCTTTTTAACAGGATGATTGATGTAGCTACTAATTTCATCCGCAATGGCCATTGGATCTTCATAGTTGGGGTCATCAGCAGTCAGAAAGACTTGAATCTCAGGGTGTTGGTTCAGGAGGAGGCCAAAGTCCTTACGACGGCTTTCTCCCTTGTTTCCTGTCGAACCAAGAACCAGTGCAATTTTTCCAGTTTGATGAGTTTCTACGACATTGATGAGTTTTTTGAGACTATCACCATTGTGGGCATAGTCGATGAAAACCTTGGCTCCGTTTTTCTGAGTGAGAACTTCCATACGACCAGGAACTCGGGTTGCAGCGATTCCTTTTTTGATGTCCTCAAGACTAGCTCCGAGACGGAGGCAGGCAAGTCCAGCAGCGACTGCATTTTCTTGGTTGAAGTGACCAATCAGTTGGATATCATAATCTCCAGCAAGTTTACCTGTAGCTGAGAAGCTAAAGGCTTTGGAATTCTCAATTTGGTTTTCAGACTGGCTACCATAAAAATCATGGTCTTGATATTCAACTTGTTCTTTCAAGACAGAAAAGTGGTCCATGTCACTGTTAATGATGACTGCTCGGCTATTTTCCATCAAGAGACGTTTGTGGTAGAAGTAGTCTTCAAACGTCGGATGTTCAATCGGGCCGATATGGTCTGGGCTGATATTGAGGAAAACTCCCACATCAAAGGTTAGACCATAGACACGCTTGACCAGATAGGCTTGACTGGATACCTCCATGATGAGGTGAGTACGGTCATTTTGTACAGCTTGATTCATCATGTCAAAGAGGTCAATGCTCTCAGGGGTTGTCAATGCAGACTTAAAGAAAGTCTTGCCATCTAGAGTTGTGTTCATGGTCGACAACATAGCAGGTCGATGCCCTTGAGATAAAATGTTATAGGCGAAGTAGGCTGCTGTTGTTTTACCTTTGGTTCCAGTGAAGGCGAGGAGTTTGAGTTTGTCTTGGGGATTCCCATAAAATTCCATGGCAATCAAACTCATGGCTTTCTTGATATCACTGACGATAATAGCAGGAATACTAACCTCATAGTCTTCTTCAGCCACATACCAACCGAGGCCTTGAGAGATGGCAGAAAGCAAAAATTCCTTCTTAAAGCCAGCACCCTTGACGAAAAAGAGGCTCTTCTCTTTGGCCTTGCGACTATCATAGCAGATGGTGTCAAATACGACATGGCTGTAGTTGTAGTGATAATGTCCTTGGTCGATAATCTCACGGAAGAGACCATCTTTCTTTAAAATATCTAATACGGTTTCAATCTTAATCATACTTTCTATTGTAAACCGAAAGTCGTAAATTTACAAGTGACAAGGAAAAGTTTATAATGGAAGATGAGGAATTTTTCCTAGTTATTAAAATTAAATGAGGAATCTATGTCTAACGAAAACAATCACCAGCAGGCCCAGATGTTACGAGGGACTGCTTGGCTAACGGCTAGTAACTTTATCAGTCGTCTACTCGGGGCTATTTATATTATCCCTTGGTATATCTGGATGGGGTCTTATGCGGCTACAGCAAATGGTCTCTTCACCATGGGCTATAATATCTATGCCTGGTTCTTGCTGATTTCAACAGCAGGGATTCCAGTTGCGGTGGCCAAGCAAGTGGCCAAGTATAATACCATGCGAGAAGAAGAGCATAGCTTTGCCCTGATTCGGAGCTTTTTAGGCTTTATGACAGGACTTGGTCTGGTCTTTGCATTAGTCTTGTATCTCTTTTCTCCTTGGCTAGCAGACTTATCGGGTGTGGGGAAAGACTTGATCCCAATCATGCAGAGCTTGGCTTGGGCAGTCTTGATTTTCCCATCTATGAGTGTTATCCGAGGTTTCTTCCAAGGGATGAATAACCTGAAACCTTATGCTATGAGCCAAATCGCTGAACAGGTCATTCGTGTAATCTGGATGCTCTTGGCTACCTTTATGATTATGAAAATGGGCTCAGGAGATTATCTAGCAGCGGTTACCCAATCCACCTTTGCTGCCTTTGTCGGCATGGTAGCCAGTTTTGTAGTTTTGATCTATTTCCTTGCCAAAGAAGGCTTACTTAAAAGAGTCCTTGAAACAGGAGATAAGATTAATAGTAAGCGTCTTTTGATCGATACCATTAAGGAAGCCATTCCTTTTATCCTAACGGGTTCTGCTATCCAGCTCTTCCAGATTCTGGACCAGATGACCTTTATCAATAGTATGAGCTGGTTTACCAACTATAGTAATGAAGACTTGGTTGTCATGTTTTCTTATTTCTCAGCCAATCCTAATAAAATCACTATGATTTTAATTTCCTTAGGAGTTTCGATTGGTGGTGTAGGCTTGCCACTTTTGACCGAAAACTATGTGAAAGGTGATTTGAGGTCTGCCTCTAAATTGATTCAAGATAATCTAACGATGCTTCTATTGTTTCTTTTTCCTGCAACAGTGGGAGTGGTCATGGTCGGTGAACCTATTTATACCATATTTTACGGGAAGCCAGATGGTTTGGCATTAGGTTTGTTTATCTTTGCAGTCTTACAGTCAACCATTTTGGGTGTATATATGGTTTTGTCACCAATGCTTCAGGCTATGTTCCATAATCGTAAAGCGATCCGTTACTTTTTCTATGGTTCGGTTGCTAAGCTAGTCTTGCAATTACCAACAATTTATCTTTTTCACAGTTATGGTCCTTTGATTTCAACATCAATCGCTCTTATCATCCCTATTATATTCATTTATCGTGAACTATGTAGGGTAACAGGAATGAGAGGTAATGTGGTATTTAGGAGAACGATTTTAATCAGTTTGTTGACTTTTGTTATGTTCATCAGTGTAGGTGCTATCCAGTGGATACTGGGATTTGTCTTCCAACCAAGTGGACGTTTGTGGAGTTTTCTATATGTAACTCTTATCGGTGCAATGGGTGGAGGAGTTTATGGAATTATGAGCCTCCGTACCCGTTTATTGGATAAGGTGATTGGAAAAGCCCAAGCAGATCGCTTGAGAATCAAATTAAAGTTAACTTAAAAAATATTTATAAATAAAAGGGATAATTTGAACATTTCTATCATGAAATGCTTGAATTATTCTCTTTTTTATTAATTTGTAGAATAATAACTAAAGTTTGTAGATAGTAATTTTATTTTTCTTAAATTTTACTTAAAAAAACTATTGACTAAATAAAACACGAGTTGTATAATAAGACAAATATTTAAATCAGGAGGTCCTGGAGATGAAAAAATCTAAAGCCAAGTATGCAACACTTGCAGGTATCGTGCTAAGTGCAGGTATTTTGTTAAGTGCCTGTGGAAATTCTAGTACAGAGTCAAAAACATATAACTATGTTTATACTAGTGATCCGTCTAGTTTGAATTATCTAGCAGAGAACCGTGCAACAACCAATGATATCGTGGTTAATCTAGTAGATGGACTCATGGAAAATGATCAGTATGGGAACTATATCCCATCCTTGGCAGAGGATTGGAGTGTATCCAAGGATGGTCTGACCTATACCTACAAACTGCGTAAAGATGCTAAATGGTATACTGCAGATGGAGATGAATATGCTCCTGTAACTGCCCAAGATTTTGTAACTGGTTTGAAATATGCGGCTGATAAAAAATCAGAAGCCTTGTACTTAGTACAAGAATCCGTTGCTGGTTTAGATGACTATATCACTGGTAAAACAAGCGACTTTTCAACTGTCGGAGTTAAGGCTCTTGATGACCAAACTGTTCAATATACCTTGACACGACCAGAATCTTACTGGAACTCAAAAACAACTTCAACCATTCTCTTCCCAGTCAATGCGGATTTCTTGAAATCAAAAGGGGATGATTTTGGGAAGGTAGACCCATCTAGCATTTTGTACAATGGACCTTTCTTGATGAAATCCTTTGTTTCAAAATCTGTCATCGAATTCAAGAAAAATCCTAACTACTGGGATGCTAAAAATGTCTTTGTAGATGATGTGAAATTGGCCTATTATGATGGTAGTGACCAAGATGCACTGGCTCGTAACTTTGTAGAAGGTGCTTATAGCTATGCTCGTCTTTATCCAAATAGTTCAAGTTTTGAAGGAATTAAAGAAAAGAATAAGGACAATATCATCTATAGCTTGCAAGATGCTACTTCTTACTTCTTAAACTTTAACCTAGATAGAAAATCTTATAAATTCACTTCAAAAACAAGTGATGCTGAGAAGAAATCGACTCAAGAAGCGGTTCTTAACAAAAACTTCCGTCAAGCCATCAACTTTGCATATGATCGTACAGCTTACGGGGCTCAATCTCAAGGAGAAGATGGTGCAACTAAGATTTTGCGTAACTTGGTTGTTCCTCCAAACTTTGTAAGTATCAACGGAAAAGACTTTGGTGAAGTAGTAGCCTCTAAGATGGTCAATTATGGTAAGGAATGGCAAGGAATCAACTTTGCGGATGCCCAAGATCCATACTACAATGCTGAAAAAGCCAAAGCCAAATTTGCTGAAGCTAAGAAAGAACTCCAAGCCAAAGGAGTTCAATTCCCTATCCACCTGGACATGACAGTTGACCAAGCTGCTAAAAAGGGTGTCCAAGAGGCAAACTCTATGAAGCAATCTATTGAGGCAGCTTTAGGTGCAGAAAATGTCGTAATTGATATTCAACAACTCACTACTGAAGATTATGATAATACAAGCTATTTGGCTCAGACAGCAGCTCAGAAGGATTATGATCTTTACAACGGTGGTTGGGGTCCTGATTACCAAGATCCTTCAACCTATCTTGATGTCTTTAATGTTAATTCTGGTGGTCTGATGCAAAATCTAGGTTTAGAGCCAGGTGAAGCCAATGACAAGGCCAAGGCTGTTGGACTAGATGTCTACACTCAAATGTTGGAAGAAGCCAATAAGGAACAAGATCTTGCAAAACGCTATGAAAAGTATGCTGATATCCAAGCGTGGTTGGTAGATAGCGCTTTAGCAATTCCAAATGTGTCTAAGGGTGGAACACCAGTATTGAGAAAGACAGTTCCTTTCTCAGAACCATATTCATTAGCTGGTAATAAAGGTATTGAATCATATAAATACCTCAAAGTACAAGATAAGACAGTCACAAAAGAAGAATATGAAAAAGCCAAAGAAAAATGGCTGAAAGAAAAAGAAGAATCCAATAAAAAAGCCCAAGAAGAATTGGCAAAACACGTCAAATAAGGATTTTTCAAGAAAAACGATGGTTTCGAAAGAAGCTGTCGTTTTTTATATAGTTTGAAACTATAACTAGCTCTTGAAAAGAAGAAAATGAGTTGATGAAAATAAGTGGTACAATAGTTACTATAGATTTGGAGGTATTGTATGAGCAAGGAATTACACATTAACACAATTTTGGCCCAGGCGGGTATCAAGTCAGATGAAGCGACAGGAGCTTTGGTGACACCGATTCATTTTTCGACGACTTATCAGCACCCAGAGTTTGGTCAGTCTACTGGATTTGACTATACGCGCACCAAAAACCCAACTCGCAGTAAGGCGGAAGAAGTCTTGGCGGCTATTGAGTCCGCAGACTATGCCCTAGCGACTAGCTCAGGTATGTCAGCTATTGTACTGGCCTTTAGCGTCTTTCCAGTAGGAAGTAAGGTCTTGGCTGTCCGTGACCTTTATGGTGGTTCTTTCCGCTGGTTCAACCAAGTGGAGCAGGAAGGCCGTTTCCATTTTACCTATGCCAATACAGAAGAAGAGTTGATTGCCGAGTTAGAAAAGGACGTGGATGTTCTCTATATCGAAACCCCAACCAATCCCTTGATGTTGGAATTTGATATCGAAAAACTAGCCAAATTGGCTCATGCTAAGGGTGCCAAAGTGGTGGTAGACAATACCTTCTACAGCCCTATCTACCAACGTCCGATTGAAGATGGAGCAGATATCGTTCTCCATTCAGCAACCAAGTATCTAGCAGGTCACAATGATGTTTTGGCTGGAGTGGTTGTGACCAATAGTTTAGAACTATACGAGAAACTCTTTTACAATCTCAATACGACAGGGGCAGTCTTGTCTCCATTTGACAGTTATCAATTGATTCGTGGTCTCAAGACCTTATCTCTTCGTATGGAGCGCTCAACATCCAATGCCCAAGAAGTGGTTGCCTTTTTGAAGGATTCTCCAGCAGTTAAGGAAGTTCTCTACACTGGTCGTGGAGGTATGATTTCCTTTAAAGTGGCGGATGAAACACGCATTCCACATATCTTGAATAGCCTCAAGGTTTTCTCTTTTGCCGAAAGTTTGGGTGGGGTAGAAAGTCTCATTACTTATCCAACGACGCAAACTCATGCTGATATTCCAGCAGAAGTGCGCCATTCTTATGGTTTGACAGATGACCTATTGCGTTTGTCGATTGGGATTGAGGATGCTAGAGATTTGATTGCAGATTTGCGCCAAGCCTTAGAAGGATAAGATAAAGATGGGAAAATATGATTTTACAAGCCTGCCCAACCGTTTAGGGCACCATACCTATAAATGGAAAGAAGCAGAAACGGATAGTGAAATCCTACCAGCTTGGATAGCGGATATGGACTTTGTAGTCTTGCCTGAAATCCGCCAAGCTGTGCAAACTTACGCTGATCAACTGGTTTATGGCTATACCTATGCCAGTGAAGAGTTAATTAAGGAAGTTCAAAAGTGGGAAGCAACACAACACGGTTACCACTTTGACAAAGAGGCTCTTGTCTTTATCGAGGGTGTGGTACCAGCCATCTCAACAGCTATTCAAGCCTTTACAAAAGAAGGCGAGGCAGTTCTGATTAACACACCAGTTTACCCACCTTTTGCTCGCAGTGTCAAGTTGAATAACCGCAGATTGATTACCAATTCTTTGGTGGAAAAGGATGGTCTGTTTGAGATTGACTTTGACCAATTGGAGAAGGATTTGGTAGAAGAGGATGTGAAACTCTATATCCTCTGCAACCCTCATAATCCTGGTGGACGTGTGTGGGAAAAGGAAGTGTTGGAGAAGATTGGCCAGCTCTGTCAAAAACATAGTGTTTTCTTGGTTTCAGATGAGATTCACCAAGATTTGGCCCTCTTTGGTCACAAACACCATTCTTTCAATACCATTAATCCTGCCTTTAAAGAATTTGCTATCGTCTTAAGCAGTGCTACTAAAACTTTTAACATCGCTGGAACAAAAAATTCCTATGCAGTCATTGAAAATCCTAAGTTGAGAGTGGCTTACCAGAAACGCCAGTTGGCTAATAATCAACATGAAATTTCAGGCTTGGGTTATCTGGCGACAGAAGCTGCTTATCGCTATGGGAAGGATTGGCTAGAGGAACTCAAGCAAGTCTTTGAAGACCATATTAATTATGTGGTAGATTTATTTGGAAAAGAGACTAAAATCAAGGTCATGAAGCCGCAAGGAACCTACTTGATTTGGCTTGATTTTTCAGCCTATGACCTGACTGATGAAAGATTGCAAGAGCTGTTGAGAAATGAAGCCAAGGTTATCCTCAACCGTGGTTTGGATTTTGGAGAGGAAGGGAGTCTCCATGCCCGTCTCAATGTAGCTATGCCGAAGTCAGTACTAGAAGAGGTTTGCCAACGCATCGTGACCACTTTTGCTAAACTTTAAAAATCCAGCCTTCTAGGAGAAAAGTATCCTTAGAAGGCTATTTTCATAGGGGAAAATATGGTATAATAAAAAGATAAGGTAAAGGTAAAAATATGGCTAAATTGATTCCGGGGAAAGTCCGTATCGAAGGCGTTGCCCTTTATGAAACTGGTAAAGTTGACATCATCAAGGAAAAGAATAATCGGCTCTACGCTCGCGTCGCAGAAGAAGAACTGCGCTATAGTTTAGAGGATGATTTGGTTTTTTGTGCCTGCGATTTTTTCCAAAAGAGGGGCTACTGTGTGCATTTGGCAGCTCTGGAGCATTTTTTGAAAAATGATGAGCGTGGCCAAGAAATCTTGCAGGGTCTTGAAGAAGGTCATGAAGAAAAAGAAGCCGTTGAAACCAAGGTGACCTTGGGTGGTAAATTTTTGGACCGAATCTTGTCTCCAAAAGCAGAACGTGCCTATGAATTATCGGCTGTGGGACAAGTGGAAGCAGGAACCAATCGTATCTTGTGGACTCTGAGAATCGGGCAAACCAATAGTCAAAAATACTATGTCATTCGGGATATTCCGCTCTTTTTAAAAGTCGTCGAGAAGAGAAAACCTTATATGATTGGAAAAACTTATGAGGAATCTCTGTCTTTGGAAGCCTTTGATGAGGCAAGTCAAGAGCTTCTGGCTTTTTTGCGGGGACTAACGGAGGAAGGACTTAGTCCAGATCTTTTTTTCCAAAACCAGGGTCGGCATTTCTTTTTTCCTCTGACCTTTTTTGAGCAGGGTGTGAATTTACTGATGACCTTGCCGCATTTTCAATTTGACCATCAAGTAGATAGCTACCAAACCCTGATTTTTCAGGATTTGCATGCGGGTGCTAATCTATTTGCCTTTATAGTAAAAGAATACTCGGATTATTTTGAAATGGAAATCAGTGAGAGTCCTAGAGTCAATGTCTTTTATCAGGGAGCCGTACTTTTCCATAAAGGACAGGTTTATTTTCTAACAGACCAGCAGATACGTCTTCTCAAGGAAATCAAAGCGTTGCCTTTGGATCAGCATGGAAAGAAATACTTGCAATTTGATAGCAGTGACCGCGATAAATTGGCTTCCTGTTTAACTCTTTTTAGCCAGATGGGGACCGTTTCAGCTCCAGAACGTCTACATATCAAAACTTTTGAACCCTCTTTTTACTTTGATAGGGAAGAAGACAATCGGATTCGTTTAGAAATTCAGTTTGATTATGGAGACAGGAAGGTATCTAGCCGACAAGAGCTAGAAGAATTACCTTTTTCGAGTGATGCTGACTTAGAAGAAAGAGTTTTCCAAGTCTGTTTGGCAGCTGGATTTGAAGCAGACTTTCAATCTTGGCGTCAGGCCTTAAAAGCCGAGTCTGTTTATCATTTCTTCCATGACATCATTCCAGTTTTTGAAAAACTCGGGAATGTTGATCTATCAGACAAGCTAGAAGAAATTTATAGCCTAGCAAGCCCTCAAGTGCAGATTGCTTCCAAGGGAGGTCTCTTGGAAATCCAGTTTGATTTTCAAGATATTGCCCAAGAGGAAATTGACCAAGCCATGCAGGCCTTGGTTGCCAATCAAGATTTTTACATTGGTGCGTCCAATCAAGTCTACTTTTTCGATGAAGAAACCAAGAAAATTCGCCAAAATCTACAGGAACTGGGGCAGTTTGAATTAAAAGATGGGGCCTTGCAGGCTCGAAAATCTTTGGCTTATAGTTTAGCCCATCTCTTTGAAGGACGAGATCGTGTTTCTTTTTCACAAGAATTCCAGAATCTGGCCCAGGATTTGACGCATCCAGAGGACTTTCCTTTGCAAGCAACTCAGGTTCAGGCTGATTTACGAGATTATCAGGAAAAGGGAATTCGTTGGTTGCAAATGCTCCATCATTATGGTTTTGGTGGGATTTTAGCTGATGATATGGGACTTGGTAAAACCCTGCAGACCATTGCATTTTTGACCAGCCAAGTGACAAAAGAAAGTCGAGTCTTGATTCTCGCTCCGTCGGGTTTGATTTACAACTGGGCAGATGAATTTCAGAAATTTGCTCCACAGTTGGATGTGGTTGTTGTTCATGGTTTGAAAGCTAGTCGTGAGGAGATTCTTGCCGAGAGCCATCAAATCTATGTGACGAGCTATGCTACCTTCCGTCAGGATAGTGATCTTTATCAGGGGATGGCCTTTGACTTCCTTTTCTTAGATGAAGCTCAGGTCATGAAAAATTCCCAAACTAAGATTGCCCAGACCTTGAGACAATTTGTGGTGCCGTCAGTCTTTGCCTTGTCAGGAACTCCTATTGAAAACCATCTGGGTGAGTTGTGGTCTATTTTCCAAATCGTCATGCCAGGACTCTTGCCAAGCAAGAAAGAATTTATGAAATTACCAGCTGAGCGCGTTGCTCAGTTTATCAAACCTTTCGTTATGAGGCGCAAGAAAGAAGAAGTGCTGACTGAATTACCAGACTTGATTGAAGTGGTTTACAAGAATGAACTGGAAGACCAGCAAAAGGCTATTTACCTAGCTCAGTTGCAACAGATGCGAGACCGTCTGGCTCAAGTGTCAGATCAGGAATTCCAGCGAAGTCGGGTGGAAATCTTGTCTGGTCTGATGCGCTTGCGCCAAATCTGTGACACCCCTGCCCTCTTTATGGAGGATTATCAGGGTGCCAGTGGTAAACTGGATAGTCTCCGAGACCTGCTGGTACAGGTGGCAGACGGCGGACACCGTGTCTTGATTTTCTCGCAGTTCAAGGGAATGTTGGAGAAAATTGAACAAGAACTGCCAGACTTGGGCTTGACATCCTTTAAAATTACGGGTTCAACCCCAGCCATAGAAAGACAAGACATGACTAAAGCCTTTAACCAAGGTGAAAGAGATGCCTTTCTGATTTCCCTCAAGGCTGGTGGTGTCGGTCTGAATCTGACAGGTGCTGATACGGTTATTTTGGTTGACCTTTGGTGGAATCCTGCGGTGGAAGCGCAAGCTATTGGCCGTGCCCATCGGATGGGGCAGGAAGAAACGGTTGAGGTTTATCGCTTGGTTACTAGGGGAACCATTGAAGAAAAAATTCAGGAACTCCAAGAACAAAAGAAACATCTGGTGTCACAAGTATTGGACGGGACAGAGTCACGTGGCAGTCTGACCCTAGCAGAAATTAGAGAAATTTTGGGAATTTCTGAAGCCAGCACTTGAAAAATCAAGACAATACGCTATAATGAAGTGTTGAAAGGAAATAGAAAATGAGAGAAGAACGATTTCCATTGGTGTCAGATGATGAAGTCATGCTGACTGAGATGCCAGTCATGGACCTCTATGATGAATCTGACTTTATCAGTAATATCAAGGGAGAATACCGTGATAAGAATTATCTGGAGTGGGCTCCTATTACTGAAGAAAAACCAGTAAAAGCGGTTGAAAAGCAAATAGAGAAACCTAAGAAGGCTGGTTTAGGGGTTAAGAAAGAAGGAAAGAGCTATGCGGAGGTGGCACGTGAAGAAGCGCGTGCAGACTTGAAAAAGAAACGCTCAGCAAGCTATCTGACCAAGGACATCACTCCTACAAGACGCAATACTCAGCCAAGTCCAGTTAGACAGGGCAATCAACCGACAGCGCCTTTCCAAAAGGAAAATCCTGGTGAATTTGTCAAATATAGCCAAAAATTGACCCAGTCTCATTATATCTTGGCGGAAGAAGTGAGCCATATTTCTACTCAAGCTGAGCCAAAAGAAACTTCAGGCCCAAAGAAAAATAATTATGATTTTCTGAAGAAGAGCCAAATCTACAATAAAAAGAATCAACAAAAAGAACAAGAACGTCAGGTTGCCCAAGAGTTGAATCTGACAAGAATTACGGAATAGGGGAGAAAACATGTCAAAGACATATCATTTTATCGGAATTAAGGGATCAGGGATGAGTGCCTTAGCCTTGATGTTGCACCAAATGGGACACAAGGTACAGGGATCTGATGTTGAAAAGTATTACTTCACTCAACGCGGTCTTGAGCAGGCAGGGATTACCATTCTTCCTTTTGATGAAAAGAATCTGGATGGAGATATGGAAATTATCGCTGGAAATGCCTTTCGTCCAGATAACAACGTCGAAATTGCCTATGCGGACCAAAATGGCATTAGTTACAAACGTTACCATGAGTTCCTAGGTAGCTTTATGCGTGACTTTGTCAGCATGGGAGTAGCTGGAGCGCATGGAAAAACTTCAACTACTGGGATGTTGTCTCATGTCTTGTCTCACATTACAGATACTAGCTTCTTGATTGGAGACGGGACTGGTCGTGGTTCGGCCAATGCTAAATATTTTGTCTTTGAATCTGACGAATACGAGCGTCACTTTATGCCTTATCACCCAGAATACTCTATTATCACCAACATTGACTTTGACCATCCAGACTATTTCACAAGTCTAGAGGATGTTTTCAATGCCTTTAACGACTATGCTAAACAAATTACCAAAGGTTTGTTTATCTACGGTGAAGATGCTGAATTGCGTAAGATTACGTCTGATGCTCCGATTTATTATTATGGTTTTGAAGCAGAAGGTAATGACTTTGTCGCTAGTGATCTTCTTCGTTCAACAACTGGTTCAACCTTCACAGTTCACTTCCGTGGACAAGAGCTGGGTCAATTCCACATTCCAACCTTTGGTCGTCACAATATCATGAATGCGACAGCTGTTATTGGTCTTCTTTACACAGCAGGATTTGATTTAAACTTGGTGCGTGAACACCTGAAAACATTTGCCGGTGTTAAGCGTCGTTTCACTGAGAAAATTGTCAATGATACGGTGATTATCGATGACTTTGCCCACCATCCAACAGAAATTATTGCGACCTTGGATGCGGCTCGTCAGAAATACCCAAGCAAGGAAATTGTTGCAGTCTTCCAACCGCATACTTTTACAAGAACCATTGCCTTGTTGGACGAATTTGCCCACGCTTTGAACCAAGCGGATGCTGTTTATCTAGCCCAAATTTATGGATCTGCTCGTGAAGTAGACCATGGTGATGTTAAGGTAGAAGACCTAGCCAATAAAATCAATAAGAAACACCAAGTGATTACTGTTGAAAATGTTTCTCCACTCCTAGACCATGACAATGCTGTTTACGTCTTTATGGGAGCAGGAGATATCCAAACCTATGAATATTCATTCGAGCATCTCTTGTCTAACCTGACAAGCAATGTTCAATAGGAAGTTCTCATGGAAATTCCAATTAAAATCATTCGGGCAAGTAAGTCTGATTTAACTGAGATAGAGGCACTTCAGGCCTCATCTTTTCCAGCTGAAAAGCAGCAACCTTCCCATATTTTAGAAGAAAGTATCCGTAAGTGTGCGGATACCTTTCTTCTAGCTAGGGATGAAAATCAGCTTCTGGGCTATGTTCTAGGCGATCCTCAGCCACATAATCCGCAATGTCTAGAAATGCATTCTTTAGTCATTGACTCTGGCCATCAGAGACAGGGCTTGGGCACGCTTCTTCTTGCAGCCTTGAAAGAGGTGGCGGTTGAGCTGGATTACAAAGCTATTCGTTTGAAGAGTCCTGATGAGTTGCTATCCTATTTTGAAATGAACGGTTTTATTGATGAAGAAACTTCCCTTTATGCAGCTAGTCAAGGTTTTAGTATGATTTGGTTTAATCCCTTTTATCTGGAGGCACAATGAAAATCAGGAAAGCAAGATTAGAAGATTTAGATCGTATCGTTGAGATTGAACTAGAAAATTTCTCACTTGAAGAAGCCATTCCTCGCTCGGTTTTTGAAGCTCATTTGCGAAAAATTCAGACCTCGTTTCTGGTTGCAGAAAAAGAAGGCAGAATCATGGGGTATATAGAAGGGCCAGTTGGACCATACCGCCATCTGCAAGATCAGTCTTTTACAGAAGAGATAGAAGATTATAGTCATGAGCCGAGTGGTTATATCTCTGTGACCTGTCTTTCTATTGCCAAGGAAGCACAGGGCCTTGGACTTGGTCAAAAATTATTAACAGCCTTGAAAGAGTTGGCTCTTGAACACGAAAGAGAAGGTATTAACCTAACCTGTCATGACTATCTCATCGCCTACTACGAAAAACATGGATTTGTCAATGAAGGCCGGTCTCAGTCAACCTTTGCAGGGGAAACCTGGTATGATATGGTCTGGGAAGCTAAAAAATAAGCGAGAAAAGCATGCTAGGTTGCTTTTCTTTCGTTTTTAAGATATAATATTATGGATTGTCAACGAGGAGGATAAACTTTTGAGTGAAAAAACAAGAGAAGACGAAAAATTAAGCTTTAAAGAGCAAATTTTACGTGATTTAGAGAGAGTAAAAAAACAAGATAGAAGTGAGCAAGAAAACGAGATTACAAGTTTTGAAACTCCTTTATCTCAAGAAGATTCAGTAGATCCTTCAACTCAGGAACATGAACCTTCAGCAGAAGAGTTGATGGCTAATTCTCTTTCTGTTGTGGATCAAATATTAAAGAATGCTCCTGGTGTTCCATCACGTTCTAATAATATTTCGGATGAAATTGCAGGAAATGAAGAAGTTGCAGAACCTAAAATTGAAGCGGTAGTTGAACCAGTAGAACCTGTTTTCGAGCCAGTTCAACCAAAAGTAGAACCTGTAAAACTTAACGAAGACAAAGAATTTAACGAGATTCCAACAAAGGTTGCGGTGTCGTATAAAACAAGTAGACAACAGGAAGAAGTTAGTACTCCTGCAGTGGATAATGAGCTATCTGAGTTAGCTGAATCGGCAGATAGCCTAGGTTCAGTTCCTAGACGTAGTCGCCGTGAGACAGTTAAACCAGTTAAGAAGAAAAAATCACATTTGAAGGCATTCTTCATTTCTCTACTGATTTTCCTAGCCTTGATTTCGGCAGGTGGTTACTTCGGTTATCAGTATGTTCAGTCATCCTTGCTACCTGTTGATGCAAATTCTAAGGAATATGTGACTGTTCAAATTCCAGAAGGAGCCAATGTCCAAGAAATCGGATCAACTCTTGAGCATTCTGGTGTGATTAAACACGGTGTGATTTTTGCTTTCTATGCAAAATATAAGAATTATTCAGATTTGAAGGCTGGATATTACAATTTGCAAAAGAGCATGAGTACAGAGGACATCATTAAGGAACTGCAAAAAGGTGGTACACCTGAACCTCAGGCTCCATCTCTTGCAAACTTGACAATTCCAGAAGGATATACCATTGATCAAATCGCCCAAGCTGTAGGCCAATTACAAGGTGAATTTAAAGAACCTTTGACAGCGGAAGCTTTCTTGGCTAAAGTGCAAGATGACAACTTTATCAGTCAAGAAGTTGCTAAATATCCAAACCTACTCGAAAGCTTGCCAACGAAAGAAAGTGGAGCTCGTTACCGTTTGGAAGGTTATCTTTTCCCAGCGACCTACTCTATCAAGGAAAGCACAACTATTGAAAGCTTGATTGATGAGATGTTAGCTGCTATGGATAAGACTTTGACTCCACACTATAGTGCAATTAAGTCTAAAAACTTGACAGTCAATGAATTGCTAACAATTGCGTCACTTGTTGAAAAAGAAGGTGCTAAGACTGAAGATCGTAAGTTGATTGCAGGTGTTTTCTACAATCGCTTGAACCTTGGTATGCCGCTTCAAAGCAATATTGCAATCTTGTATGCTCAAGGCAAACTCGGTCAAAAGATTAGCCTAGCAGATGATGCTGGAATTGATACATCGATTAATTCACCATATAATGTTTATACAAAACCTGGTTTGATGCCTGGTCCAGTGGATAGTCCAAGTCAGGACGCGATTGAAGCAAGTATCAACCAAACGAAGAGTGAGAACCTCTACTTTGTAGCCAATGTTACAGATGGTAAAGTCTATTACGCAGTGACTCAGGAAGAACATGATCGTAATGTAGCTGAGCACGTCAATAGCAAGCTTACTCAAAATAGTAGTTCAAACTAAGACTACAAACATGAGAATCTCAGATAGAGATTCAATACTATCGAAAGAAAGTTGAGAAAAATGGCAGAAAAAACATATCCTATGACCCTTGAGGAAAAGGAAAAACTTGAAAAAGAATTAGAAGAATTGAAATTGGTCCGCCGACCAGAAGTAGTAGAACGCATTAAGATTGCCCGTTCATACGGTGACCTTTCTGAAAACAGTGAATACGAAGCAGCGAAGGATGAACAAGCCTTTGTCGAAGGACAAATCTCTAGCTTGGAAACAAAAATCCGCTATGCTGAAATCGTCAATAGCGACTCAGTTGCCCAAGATGAAGTAGCGATTGGTAAAACAGTCACTATCCAAGAAATTGGTGAGGACGAAGAAGAAGTTTATATTATCGTAGGTTCAGCTGGTGCGGATGCCTTTGCAGGTAAAGTTTCAAATGAAAGCCCAATTGGACAAGCCTTGATTGGCAAGAAAACAGGTGACACAGCAACCATTGAAACACCTGTTGGTAGCTATGATGTAAAAATCTTGAAGGTTGAAAAAACAGCCTAATGATTAAAAGGAGTAGAAAGAGGGAAATATCCTTCTTTGCTCCTTTTTAGGTTTAAAAAGAATTGGAGACTATATGAGTTCAAAGAAGAAAAAAAATAAGATGGAGCGTGGTCTGACTAATCGTCACGTGCAGGTTATGGCTATTGCTGGAACAATCGGAACAGGACTCTTTTTGGGAGCGGGTCGCTCTATCAGCCTAACAGGTCCTTCTATTGTACTGATTTATATGATTACTGGAGCTTTCATGTTCCTCATGATGCGTGCGGTTGGGGAAATGCTCTATCAGGATCCTGAGCAACATACCTTTATCAACTTTATCACGCGCCATTTAGGTAAGGGCTGGGGTTATTTCTCGGTCTGGTCTTACTGGCTATCCGTTGTCTTTATCGGTATGGCGGAAATCACAGCCATTTCTCACTATGTTCAGTTCTGGTTCCCTAGCTGGCCAAGTTGGATGATTGAGATTGGATTTTTGACCATTCTAGCCTTGGTCAATCTAATCGCGGTGAAGCTCTTTGGGGAAGTTGAGTTTTGGTTCGCTATGGTCAAGATTGTGGCTATTTTAGCCATGATTGCAACAGGAGTCTTTATGGTCTTGACAGGCTTTAAGACACCTCATGGAGTAGCAAGTTTGGCTAATATTGCCGACAATTTCTCCCTCTTCCCAAATGGTGGAGTGAACTTTGTCATGGCCTTCCAGATGGTTTTCTTTGCCTACCTCATGATTGAGTTTATCGGGGTAACGACTTCCGAAACAAAAAATCCACGCCAGGTCTTGCCAAAAGCCGTTAAGGAAATTCCTTTGCGTATCGCCTTTTTCTACGGTGGTGCCCTCTTAGCCATTATGGCTATCATTCCATGGCGTGAGCTTGCTTCTGCTGATTCTCCTTTTGTTACAGTATTTGAATTGGCCGGTATCAAGTGGGCGGCAGCCTTGATTAACTTCGTCGTTTTGACATCAGCAGCATCTGCTCTTAACTCAACCCTCTACTCAACAGGGCGTCATTTGTATCAGATTGCTCATGATTCGCCAAATCCATTCCTAAAAGCAATCAAGGCAGATACCCTTTCTCGCCACAACGTGCCACAAAATGCCATCATCGCTTCAGCAATCTTGATTGCCCTAGCGGCCTTTATCAATGTCTTGCCAGGTGTTTCGGATGCCTTTGCCTTGATTACGGCATCGTCATCAGGTGTTTATATCGCTATCTATATCTTGATCATGGTGGCCCACCTTAAGTATCGCAAGTCACCAGACTTTATGGCGGATGGCTATCTCATGCCCCATTATCGTTTCTTAAATCCTTTAACCATGCTCTTCTTTGCCTTTGTTTTTGTAACCCTCTTTTTACAAGAGTCTACCTTTGTAGGAGCAATCGGATCAGCTATCTGGATTATCGGTTTCGGGATTTATAGCCAGTGGAAATTTAGAAAATAAATCATGAACTCATCAGCTTAGGTTGATGGGTTTTTGCTAGTTTGACAGTCCATTGAAATAAGACTATAATCAAGCTGTATCAGTTTTCGAGGAGGTTTAGATGTACTTTAGATTGGAAAATGAAGAATCCCAGAAGGCGCAAGAAATTGGGAATTTGATTCGTGCTTATAACCGTTCCAAAAGAGAAGAGGCTGAAAGTGAGTCATTGAATCTTTATGTTGAAGATGAAGACGGTAATCTTATGGCTGGCTTGGTTGCTGAGACTTTCGGAAATTGGTTGGAAATCGAGTATTTGTTTGTGAAAAAGGAATTGCGAGGGCAAGGAATTGGCTCAAAACTATTGCAGCAGGTAGAAAGTGAAGCCAAGAATCGAAACTGTCGTTTTGCCTTTGTCAATACTTACCAGTTTCAAGCTCCAGATTTTTATAAAAGGCATGGCTACAAGGAAGTCTTTACCTTACAAGACTATCCCTACATTGGGCAAAGATATTATTACCAAAAGGATTTGTAAGGTGAATACGAAAGTATAAGGCAAAGAGGGGTTCTTGACATAAGTATGAAGGGGATTCTCGATAAATACCAGTTAAATCTACAAATTGTGTCTTTCTAGACGATATGGAGGACAATACAATGGCAGCTGAGACATTAGATGTGAAATCCTACGATGCTGTAGATGTTTTGAAAAAATTGAATAAGCAGAAACTCTCTATCATTTATGTGGTAGAGATTTTTTGTTAATAAAATATTACAAAATGACATTTATATATTGCATTTAGTTATATATATGATATAATAACGTTAAAAAGAGGCGCAACTTTTTAAAACTATAAGGAGGACGCAGGTGGCTAAAAATTTAAAATTAAAATTAGCTAGGGTTGAGCTTGATTTAACACAAGGTCAACTGGCAGATGCTGTTGGGGTGACGCGCCAGACTATTGGTTTGATAGAGGCGGGGAAATACAATCCCAGTCTTTCCCTCTGCCAGTCCATTTGCAGATGTTTAGGGAAAACACTAGACCAACTATTTTGGGAGGATGAAGATGGTAACTAAATTCATTCATTATCAATTACTTGACGAAAGAGAAGAACAACTAATCAATAAAGCTGGGGCAGAATCCTTTTCCCTCTTTATTGGGCTTGTTCTTCTAAGCTATTTGGTGGCTGTATTAGCTCCTTCTCTTTTTAATCCGAATTTTCTAGTCTATACTCTGATAGTAGGAATTTTCTTCTTTTTTAATCGTGCTCGTTATCTGGGAGTAACCTACTATAGTCGTTTTCATTTTACGATTTTGGGATGCTTACTAGTGACTCTTGCAATTACAGCCATCTTGATGCTCCAGAACTACCAGTTCAATATTGAGATTTATCAGCATAATCCTTTGAATGTTAAATACCTGTCTGCTTGGGTCATTACTTATATCATGTACCTTCCTTGGTTTTTTATTGGCAATCTCGGTCTAAAGAGTTATGGCGAATGGGCTCAGAAAAAGTTTGAACAAGACATGGATGAACTGGAGAGTGGAGAATAGCTTGTTACTCTTTTCTCAATCCAGCTAAAATGTGATATAATAGTACTAATTTATTGGAATACATGAAAGTTTTTGAAAAATTTCATGTGTTTCTAGTTAAGGAAGTAGGAAAAGTATGTATCCAGATGATAGTTTGACATTGCACACGGACTTGTACCAGATTAACATGATGCAGGTTTACTTTGACCAAGGGATTCACAATAAGAAGGCAGTTTTTGAGGTTTATTTCCGTCAACAGCCTTTTAAGAACGGCTATGCGGTTTTTGCTGGTTTGGAAAGAATTGTGAGTTATCTTGAAGACCTGCGTTTTTCAGATAGTGATATTGCCTATTTGGAGTCTCTGGGCTATCATGGGGCATTCTTGGATTACCTCCGCAATTTCAAGTTGGAGTTGACCGTTCGTTCTGCCCAAGAAGGGGACTTGGTCTTTGCTAATGAACCGATTGTGCAGGTGGAAGGTCCTCTAGCCCAATGTCAGTTGGTCGAAACGGCTCTTTTGAACATCGTCAATTACCAGACCTTGGTGGCTACTAAGGCAGCTCGTATTCGTTCGGTCATTGAGGATGAACCTTTGATGGAGTTTGGAACACGTCGGGCGCAAGAGATGGATGCGGCTATCTGGGGAACACGCGCAGCGGTGATTGGTGGTGCCAATGGAACCAGCAACGTGCGTGCTGGTAAACTCTTTGACATTCCTGTCTTGGGGACTCATGCCCATGCCTTGGTACAGGTTTATGGTAACGACTATGAGGCCTTCAAGGCTTACGCTGCGACCCACAAAAACTGTGTCTTTCTTGTGGATACTTATGACACCCTTCGCATCGGTGTGCCAGCTGCCATTCAGGTGGCGCGTGAGCTGGGTGACCAGATTAACTTTATGGGTGTGCGGATTGACTCTGGGGATATTGCCTATATTTCCAAGAAAGTCCGTCAGCAACTGGATGAGGCTGGATTTACAGAGGCTAAGATTTATGCTTCAAATGATCTAGATGAAAATACCATCCTCAACCTCAAGATGCAAAAGGCTAAGATTGATGTCTGGGGTGTGGGAACTAAGCTGATTACAGCTTATGACCAGCCTGCTCTTGGAGCAGTTTATAAGATTGTGGCCATCGAAGATGAAAATGGTAACATGCGCAACACCATCAAACTGTCTAATAATGCGGAAAAAGTGTCTACGCCAGGTAAGAAGCAGGTGTGGCGCATTACCAGTCGTGAAAAAGGCAAGTCAGAAGGTGACTACATCACTTATGATGGTGTGGATGTGAGCGACATGACAGAAATCAAGATGTTCCATCCGACTTATACTTACATCAAGAAGACCGTTCGTAATTTTGATGCTGTTCCTCTCTTGGTGGATATCTTCAAAGACGGGAAATTGATTTACAACCTGCCTAGCTTGACTGAGATTCAGGCTTATGCCCGTAAGGAATTTGACAAGCTTTGGGATGAGTACAAGCGCGTGCTCAATCCGCAACATTATCCAGTGGATTTGGCGCGTGATGTATGGCAAGACAAGATGGACTTGATTGACAAAATGCGCAAGGAAGCCCTTGGTGAAGGAGAAGAAGAATGAGTTTGCAAGAAACGATTATCCAAGAACTGGGTGTGAAACCAGTGATTGATGCTCAGGAAGAAATCCGTCGTTCTATTGATTTCTTAAAGAGATACCTGAAAAAACATCCCTTCCTAAAAACCTTTGTACTAGGGATTTCTGGGGGACAAGACTCAACCTTGGCAGGTCGCTTGGCCCAATTAGCTATGGAAGAACTGCGTGCAGAGACAGGAGATGACAGCTACAAATTTATCGCTGTCCGCCTGCCATACGGAGTACAAGCTGATGAAGCAGATGCTCAAAAGGCTCTAGCCTTTATCCAGCCAGATGTCAGCTTGGTAGTTAATATCAAGGAATCAGCTGACGCCATGACGGCAGCAGTTGAAGCAACAGGAAGCCCTGTTTCAGACTTCAACAAGGGAAATATCAAGGCACGTTGCCGTATGATTGCCCAATATGCCTTGGCTGGTGCCCATAGCGGAGCGGTCATTGGAACAGACCATGCTGCGGAAAATATCACAGGTTTCTTTACCAAGTTTGGTGACGGTGGTGCAGATATTTTACCACTTTTCCGTCTCAATAAACGTCAAGGAAAACAATTATTGAAGGAACTTGGTGCAGACCCAGCCCTTTATGAAAAGATCCCAACAGCAGACCTAGAAGAAGACAAACCTGGTCTAGCTGATGAAGTTGCACTTGGAGTTACCTATGAGGAGATTGACGACTACTTAGAAGGCAAAACAATCAGCCCAGAAGCCCAAATGACTATTGAAAACTGGTGGCACAAAGGCCAACACAAACGCCACCTACCAATCACCGTATTTGATGACTTTTGGGAGTAAAAACCTCCAGTGGAGGTTTTTACCCCGAGCATGGAAACAGGTAAGCGAGGAAGGTCCGGGGGACCTTTTTAGCTTCTTGCCTAGAAACTCGAGAGTAAGAATAACCTCCAGTGGAGGTTTTTACCCCGAGTCTAGAAAGGGGAAAACGAGGAGGTCCGGTGGATCTTTTTAGCTTATTGTCTTAAGCTTAGAAAGCGAGGTAGCGTCATGAAAGCAATCGGTACGCAAATATTACAGACAGATCGTTTAATCTTGCGAAGATTTGTGGAACGTGATGCAGAAGCCATGTTTCAGAATTGGGCTTCATCCGCTGAGAATCTGACCTATGTCACTTGGGATCCCCATCCTGATGTCGAGGTGACTCGGAACTCGATTCGAAAATGGGTTTTATCCTATGCTAATCCCAATTATTACAAATGGGCCATTTGTCTCAAAGAAAAACCAGAGAAAGTGGTAGGAGATATCAGTATCGTTAAGATAGATGAGGATGATTCAAGTTGTGAAATTGGCTATGTCTTAGGAAAAAACTATTGGGGTCGTGGTCTTATGACGGAGGCCTTGAAAGCTGTGTTATACTTCTGTTTTACTCAAGCAGGTTTTCAAAAGGTCAGAGCACGATATGCCAGTCTCAATCCAGCTTCTGGTCGCGTTATGGAGAAGGCTGGAATGTCCTATCTAAAAACTGTTGCAAATGGGGTGGGGAGAAAAGGCTATGTTGCAGACCTTATTTATTATCAGATAAGTATGGAAAACTAGTGAATTTTCTTTTCTGTTTCCATCAAAGTCAGACTTTGTCTGGCTTTTTTTGCAACATTTTTTACATAACCTGATTAAATTCCTATTTTTCCCTATCAATGTCCCTGTTTTTTCTTAGAGTTGGGAATTATAATAGACTTATCAAATCAAAGAATGGAGGAAGGCAATGGATAATATAATCTTTTTTATCAGTGTTTTTCTTGCTGGAATTCTTTCCTTCTTTTCTCCTTGTATTTTACCCTTGTTACCGGTTTATGCAGGTGTCTTGTTGGATGACAAAGATGGTGCTCAGGCTTCTAGCGGAAAATTGTCAATCTCAGTTGTTAGTCTATTGCGAACTCTGGCCTTTATAATAGGGATATCCTTTATCTTTATCTTACTGGGCTACGGAGCTGGTTTTTTAGGCAATTTGCTTTATGCTTCTTGGTTTCAGTATGTGACGGGTGCGGTTATAATTCTCTTTGGCTTGCACCAGATGGAAGTCTTACATTTGCAGGGGCTTTACAAGGAAAGAAGGCTACAATTAAAGAGACAGGGGCAAAAGGGTAAGGGCTATAGTCAGGCATTTTTACTGGGATTGACCTTTAGTTTTGCTTGGACGCCATGTGTGGGGCCGGTTCTAGGCTCTGTTTTGGCCTTGGCGGCTTCAGGTGGTTCAGGAGCTTGGCAGGGAGCTGGTCTCATGTTGGTTTACACGCTGGGCTTGGCACTACCATTTTTGGCTCTAGCTCTTGCCTCCAGCTATGTTTTGAAACATTTCCGAAAACTCCATCCTTATCTCGGAACCCTCAAAAAAGTGGGCGGTTTCCTCATTATCGTAATGGGAATCTTGGTGCTTTTGGGAAATGCTTCCATTTTGACTACATTATTTGAATAGAAAGGAAGAAGAAATGAAAAAATGGCAAACATGTCTCCTTGGAGTAGGCTCAATCTGTTGTTTGGCAGCCTGTTCGGCTAAAAACATGTCAGACCAATCTACTATGAAGGAGCAAACGAAAACAGAACAAGTCAGCTCGCAAACTGCCACCAAGGGTCAGGTAGTTGCTGATTTTGAATTGACAGGTGTAGACGGCAAGACATACCGCTTGTCTGATTACAAGGGCAAGAAAGTCTATCTCAAATTCTGGGCTTCTTGGTGTTCCATCTGTCTAGCCAGTCTTCCAGATACGGATGAAATTGCTAAGGATGCTGGAGACGACTACGTGGTCTTAACAGTGGTGTCTCCTGGTCACAAGGGAGAACAAGCGGAAGCTGACTTTAAGAACTGGTACAAGGGATTGGATTATAAAAATTTCCCAGTGCTAATTGATCCATCAGGCAAACTTTTGGAAAGTTATGGTGTCCGTTCGTACCCAACTCAAGCCTTTATAGACAAGGAAGGCAAACTGGTCAAAACGCAACCAGGTTTTATGGATAAGGATATGATTTTAAAAACATTGAAAGAAATGGGGTAGAAAAAGGCCATGAATGATAAAGTAAAATTGTTTGTCTTGGCAGGGATTTTTTTCCTAGCCATAACCGGTTTCTATTTTCTATTGATGCGAAATGCAGGGCAGACAGATAGCTCGCAAATTGAGAAAGCATCAGTTAGCCAAGGAGGAAAAACAGTGAAAAAAACAGAAGTGAGTAAAGACGCAGACTTGCATGAAATTTATCTAGCTGGAGGATGTTTCTGGGGAGTGGAGGAATACTTCTCACGCGTTCCCGGAGTGACAGATGCCGTTTCAGGCTATGCAAATGGTAGAGGGGAAACAACCAAGTACGAATTGATTAACCAAACTGGACATGCGGAAACCGTCCATGTGACTTACGACGCCAAGCAAATTTCCCTCAAGGAAATCTTGCTTCATTACTTCCGCATTATCAATCCAACCAGCAAAAATAAACAAGGGAATGACGTGGGTACCCAGTATCGTACCGGTGTTTATTACACAGATGACAAGGATTTGGAAGTAATCAACCAGATCTTTGATGAAGTTGCTAAGAAGTACGACCAACCTCTGGCAGTTGAAAAGGAGCCCTTGAAGAATTTTGTGGTGGCTGAGGATTATCACCAAGATTATCTCAAGAAAAATCCAAATGGCTACTGTCATATCAATGTTAATCAGGCGGCCTACCCCGTCATCGATGCCAGCAAATATCCCAAACCAAGTGATGAGGAATTGAAAAAGACCCTGTCACCTGAGGAGTATGCAGTTACTCAAAAAAATCAAACAGAACGAGCTTTTTCAAACCGCTACTGGGATAAATTTGAATCTGGTATCTATGTGGATGTAGCAACTGGTGAACCTCTCTTTTCATCAAAGGATAAGTTTGAGTCTGGTTGTGGCTGGCCTAGTTTTACCCAACCCATCAGTCCAGATGTTGCCACCTACAAGGAAGATAAGTCTTACAATATGACACGCATGGAAGTGCGAAGCCGAGTTGGAGATTCTCACCTTGGCCATGTCTTTACGGATGGACCTCAGGATAAGGGTGGCTTGCGCTACTGTATTAATAGTCTCTCTATCCGCTTTATTCCCAAAGACCAAATGGAAGAAAAAGGCTACGCTTATTTACTAGATTATGTCGATTAAGAGGGCTTTCCTAAGCAGTTAGGGGAGAATTTTGCTATACTGATACTAGTAAGTGACAAAGGAGAGAAGCATGACCTACACAATCTTAATCGTAGAAGATGAATATCTGGTAAGACAAGGTTTGACCAAGCTGGTCAATGTAGCAGCCTACGATATGGAAATCATCGGTCAGGCTGAAAATGGAAGGCAGGCTTGGGAATTGATTCAAAAGCAGGTGCCAGATATCATTTTAACTGATATCAACATGCCTCAGCTAAATGGCATCCAGTTGGCCAGTCTGGTCCGAGAAACCTATCCTCAGGTTCATTTGGTCTTTTTAACAGGCTACGATGATTTTGATTATGCTTTGTCTGCTGTCAAACTAGGTGTGGATGACTACCTGCTCAAGCCCTTTTCTCGTCAGGATATTGAGGAAATGTTGGGGAAAATCAAGCAAAAGTTGGATAAGGAAGAAAAGGAAGAGCAATTACAAGATTTATTGACCGATAAGTTTGAGGGAAATATGGCCCAGAAAATCCAGTCCCATCTGGCTGATAGCCAATTTAGTTTAAAGTCTTTGGCCAGTGACTTGGGCTTTAGTCCGACTTATCTGAGTTCTTTGATTAAGAAAGAGTTGGGCCTACCTTTTCAGGATTATTTGGTGCGAGAACGTGTCAAACAGGCCAAGCTCTTGCTTTTAACTACGGATCTGAAAATTTACGAGATTGCAGAGAAGGTTGGTTTTGAAGATATGAACTACTTTACCCAACGTTTTAAACAGATTGCAGGTGTGACACCTCGTCAGTTTAAGAAGGGGGAAGGTCGATGAAGCGTTCTTCACTCCTAGTTAGAATGGTTATTTCTATCTTTCTGGTCTTTCTCATTCTCCTAGCTCTGGTTGGGACTTTCTACTATCAATCTAGTTCTTCAGCCATTGAGGCTACCATTGAAGGCAATAGCCAAACGACTATCAGCCAGACTAGTCACTTTATCCATTCTTATATCAAAAAATTAGAAACCACCTCGACTAGCTTGACCCAGCAGGCGGACGTCCTAGCTTATGCTGAGAATCCCAGTCAAGACAAGGTCAAGGGAATCCGAAATCTGTTTTTGACTATCTTGAAGGCAGACCAGGACTTGAAAACTGTTGTTCTGGTCACCAAATCCGGTCAGGTCATTTCTACAGATGATAGTGTGCAGATGAAAACCTCCTCTGATATGATGGCTGAGGATTGGTACCAAAAGGCTATTCATCAGGGAGCTAAGCCCGTTTTGACACCAGCTCGTAAATCAGATAGTCAGTGGGTCATTTCTGTCACTCAAGAACTTGTTGATGCAAAGGGAGCCAATCTGGGTGTACTTCGTTTGGATATTTCTTATGAAACTCTGGAAGCCTATCTAAATCAACTCCAGTTGGGGCAGCAGGGCTTTGCCTTTATCATCAATGAAAACCATGAATTTGTTTATCATCCTCAACACACAGTTTATAGTTCGTCTAGCGAAATGGAGGCTATGAAACCCTACATTGAGACAGGGCAGGGCTATACTCCAGACCACCAATCCTATGTCAGTCAGGAAAGGATTGCTGGAACTGATTGGACGGTGCTTGGTGTGTCTTCGTTGGAGAAGTTAGACCAGGTTCGGAGTCAACTCATGTGGACCTTGCTTGGAGCCAGTGTCACATCTCTTCTTGCCTGTCTCTGCTTGGTGTGGCTTAGTCTTAAACGCTGGATTGCTCCTCTGAATGACTTGAGAGAAACCATGCTGGAGATTGCTTCTGGTAATCAGAATCTTCGTGCCAAGGAAACTGGTGCCCATGAACTGAGAGAAGTGACTCGTCAGTTCAATGCCATGTTGGATCAGATTGATCAGCTGATGACGGATATTCGCAGGCAGGAAGAGACGACCCGTCAGTACCAACTTCAAGCCCTATCGAGCCAGATTAACCCCCATTTCCTCTACAATACTTTGGACACCATCATCTGGATGGCTGAATTTCAGGATAGTCAGCGAGTGGTTCAGGTGACCAAGTCCTTGGCGACTTATTTCCGCCTAGCGCTCAATCAGGGTAAAGATTTGATTTGCCTGTCTGACGAAATTAACCATGTCCGCCAGTATCTCTTTATCCAGAAACAACGCTATGGGGATAAGCTGGAATACGAAATTAATGAAAATCCTGCCTTCGATAATCTAGTCTTGCCCAAGCTGGTGTTGCAACCTCTAGTAGAAAATGCTCTTTACCATGGCATCAAGGAAAAAGAAGGTCAGGGTCATATTAAAGTTTCTGTTCAGAAACAGGATTCAGGACTAGTCATCCGCATTGAGGATGATGGGGTTGGTTTCCAAGATGCTAGCGATAGTAGTCAAAGTCAACTCAAACGTGGGGGAGTTGGTCTTCAAAATGTTGATCAACGGCTCAAACTTCACTTTGGAGAAGATTACCAAATGAAGATTGATTCTATTCCCTCAAAAGGTACGACAGTTGAAATATACATAAATAGAATAGAAACTAGTTAACTCCCAGTCAATTCTGGGAGTTTTATGCGTAATTGGGCAAGCTTTCTAAGTTGTCTATCTTGCTAAAACGTAGAAAAAACGATATGATAGATAATGACAAAAGAGGTATCAAGTATGAAGGAAAAAGACATTCAAAGAGAAACAAGTCAGATTGTAAAAGATGTATTAGAAAAGGCCAATTTGAAGCAAGGATCCATCTTTGTTTTGGGCCTTTCTTCTAGTGAGGTGATAGGTGGTCAGATTGGCAAGGAATCCAGCCAAGAAATTGGGGAAATCATTGTGAAGACCATTCTAGACATCCTAGAGGAAAAAGGAATTCATCTAGCCGTTCAAGGTTGTGAACATGTCAATCGGGCCCTCGTTGTTGAACGTCAGGTTGCAGAGCAGTTTGGTCTGGAAATCGTCAGTGTCCTTCCTACTCTCCATGCAGGAGGTTCAGGTCAGTTGGCAGCCTTCAAGTTTATGCAAGATCCAGTTGAGGTTGAATTTATCAAGGCTCATGCTGGATTGGATATCGGAGACACTGCAATTGGTATGCATGTCAAGCATGTTCAGGTTCCGATTCGCCCTCTTTTGAGAGAAATTGGTCATGCCCATGTAACGGCTCTTGCTAGCCGTCCAAAATTAATTGGAGGTGCGCGTGCGCATTATCCACAAGATTCTATTAGAAAGTCATAAGAATGAGAAAAACAAAACAACAACTAGAAAAAATCACAAAATATTCGATTCGTAAGCTAACTGTTGGGGTAGGTCCTGTAGCTATCGGGGCCTTCCTTTTTGGTGCTAGTACCCTTTCAGTAGATAAGGTGCAAGCCAATGAAGTGGGTGGTGCTCATAGTGTTCATTACCGATATTTGGCGGAGCAGGAATTGACCGAGTCTGAAAAAGCCTTAATTCACCATGAAGTCCCTTCGGAGTTTCAAGAGGATGATATTATCTATGCAGTGTATCGAAAGAAAGTTAGTACCTACCAAGAACTTCCTTATACAGGGAGTAAAGAATTAGCCTTGGCTGGTATAGGGTTGGCTACGGCTTCTTTGGCTGTTTTATTAATCTCTAAAAAACATCGTGGTAAGGTGCTTGGTGTCTTATTAATTAGTTCGATTGGTGCAAGCAACTTTGTTCCTTTCACCACATTTGCGTTTGAAAATAAAGAATTGCTTTCTTATAACCAAACTATTTCAGCCTCTACACATGAAGGCTTGGCTGAAGGGATTATCCACATTGATGGCTATGAGTATATTGGATACTTCAAGGAAGCAGAACTCCATCCATCAAGACCAGCTTCAGCTGAACAGCCTCAGTTGCCAGTCGAAAAGCAAAGTTCAAAAGAAATCGAGAAGACAGAAGTAGTTCAAGAAAAACCAGTTTCTGAGAAACCTCAGTCAAGACTGGAAGAGAGCTTGGTAGATATTCCTTTTGAAACAGTCACAAGCCCAGATACCAATCTAGCAGAAGGACAGACTCGTATCGTCACAGCTGGAGTAAATGGTCAGCGTCGCATTGTAACCAAAGTATCGATGGTTAATGGTCAAGAAGTTAGAGAAGTCATCGAAGACCAAGTGGTTCAAAATCCTGTTTCGCAAGTCATTGCAGTCGGAACTAAGAAAGAAGAGCAACCTGCCCCAACTCCAGTACCACAAGCTGAACCAACGCATCAGGTAGCTAAAGGAACGCAAGAGGCAGGCAAAGCAGGTCAAGCCTTAACGCAACCAACCTTACCAGAGGCTCCAGTTGAAGCAAAAGGAACGCAAGAGGCAGGCAAAGCAGGTCAAGCTCTAACACAACCAGAACTACCAGAGGCTCCAGTTGAAGCAAAAGGAACCCAAGAGGCAGGCAAAGCAGGTCAAGCTCTAACACAACCAGAACTACCAGAGGCTCCAGTTGAAGCAAAAGGTACCCAAGAGGAAGGCAAAGCAGGTCAAGCTCTCACACAGCCAAAATTACCAGAAGCCCAAGTAGAAGTAAAAGGTACACAAGAGGAAGGTAAAGCAGGTCAAGCCCTTATACAAGAACAGTTACCTGAGTACAAAGTAACTGAGGGAGCGGTTACGAAAGAAACTACTACTGAGATTGACTATAAGACAGAAATTATCGAGGATCCAACCAAATATACGGATGAAGAAACTGTAGTTCAAGATGGAGAAAAGGGCAGTAAAATTACCAAAACGACTTATAAGACTCTCGAAGGTGTTGAGACTGACCAAGTTTTAAATACAACAACTACTGTTGTCAAAGAACCAGTCACTAAAAAAATAAGCCGTGGGACAAAACCAATTGAAGGAACTCTGGTGGAAGAAAGTCTTGAAAAGATTCCATTTAAGGAAGTTCTTAAAGAAGATGACCAACTGAAAAAGGGTGAAAGAGTTACTGTCCAAGAAGGAAAAGATGGGCAGAAAAAAGTTACCAAGACTTACAAAACTCTCAAAGGTTTAAAAACTGAAGAAGCACCTAAAATTGTGGAACAGGTTCTGGAGTTAGACCAAGATCGTATCGTCAAATTAGGAACTAAAAACTTTGAAAAACCAATCTTAAGTTTGTCACTTGTTGATGTTAATGATTTGAAACGATCATCTCAAATTCGTTATAATTTGGAAAATCCAAGTAAAGCAGCCATTAAATCTATCACTCTAACTCTGAAAAAGGGTGATGAAATTGTTAAAACTTTGAATGTTTCACCAGACGACTTGACAACGACCTTGACAGATTTGCAGTACTACAAGGATTATAAACTTGAAACGAAGATGGTTTATGACCGTGGTGAGGGTGATGAGGAAGAAGTTCTTAAAGAAGAACCGCTAAGAATTGACCTCAAAAAAGTTGAAATCAAAAACATCAAAGAAACAAGCTTGATGAGTGTGGATGCTGACGGTAATGAAACAGATACTAGTTTGCTGACAGAAAAACCAGCTGATGTTGCTCCACTCTACCTACGAGTTACAACTCACGACAACAAAGTTACAAGACTGGCTGTTGACAAGATTGAAGAAGTAGAAAAAGACGGAAAAACTTTATACAAAGTCACTGCCAAAGCACCTGATTTAGTTCAACACACAGATGTTTCTAAATTGGCAAACGAGTATGTTCATTATTTTGAAAAACAAAAAGCACACGATGGTGATGTATATTATAGCTTTAACGACCTAGTAACGGCTATGATAGCTAATCCAAGTGGTACCTTTAAACTTGGTGCAGATTTGAATGCAGCAAATGTACCAACTCCGAATAAACAATATGTACCTGGTAAATTTAGCGGAACTTTAACAAGTGTTGACGGTAAACAATATACCATTCATAATATGGCTCGTCAGTTATTCGATAACGTTGAAGGCGGTACAGTTAAAAACATTAACTTAGGTAATGTTAATATCAATATGCCTTGGATTGAAAATATTTCCGCACTATCAAGAGTAATTAAAAATGCCACAGTTGAAAATGTTAAGGTAACTGGTAGTATCCTTGGTAAAGATGGTATTGCTGGTATCGTAAATAAAGGAGATACTGGTGGACTTCTTAAAAATGTTGCTTTCATCGGTAAACTAACAGGTGTCGGTAATAAAGGTTGGGATCTTGGTGGTATCGCCGGAGAACTTTGGCGTGGTAATATTAAACATGCATACGTAGATGCTGATATTGTTGCAGATAGAGCACGTGTTGGTGGACTTGTCGCTAGAACCGATAACGGTTCTGATCCTAATGGTATTGATAAATACGCTTCTGTTCGTAACGCTGTTACTAAAGGAACTATTGATGTGAAGAACCCTGTTGAGGTAGGTGGTTTCATTAGTAAGAACTGGACATGGGGACGTGTTGCTGACACAGTTTCAATGATGAAAGTCAAAAACGGTGAAGAATTCTACGGTTCTAGAGATTTAGAAGCAGAAGGTGGATATTACACAAAAAACTGGATTGAAAGAAACTACGTTGTTAAAGATGTGAGTGAAGGTTCTCACTCATTTAACGGTTCTCGTAGTAATCGAATCCAAGAAATCAGCCTAGAAGATGCAAATAAAAAAATAGAATCATTCGGAATTACAGCTGATAAGTTTGAAATTAAACCTCTTGTTGAAGATGCACTTAATAACGTAAAACCAAAAACAGATACTTATAAAGATACTCAAGATTATGACGCATCTCGCGAACTTGCTTATCGTAACATCGAAAAACTTCAACCATTCTACAATAAAGAATGGATTGTAAACCAAGGTAACAAGATTCCAGCTGGTTCTAAATTATTAACTACAGAGGTGTTATCTGTTACAGGTATGAAAGATGGTCAATTTGTGACTGATTTATCAAATGCAGATCACACCATGATCCATTACGCTGATAAGACGAAAGAAATTAAAGCTATTACACAAAAAGAATCTAAAGTTCAACAAGTTCGTGAATATAGTATTGAAGGATTGGGTGATATTGTCTATACACCAAATATGGTTGTTAAAGATAGGACACAATTGATCAGCGATATCAAAGCTAAATTAGCTTCTGTTGAACTTGATTCAGATGAAGTTCGTAAGATTAATAACAATCCTAAGATGTTATACATGGAAGAAAGCTTCAAAGAAGTAAAAGATAATCTTGATGCTTTAGTTAAAGCTTTAGTTGAAAATGAAGACCATCAATTAAATACGGACGAAGCAGCTAAACGTGCATTGATTAAAAAAGTTGAAGATAACAAAGCTAAAATCATGTTAGCTCTGGCTTACTTAAACCAATACTATGGAATTAAATTTGACGGATTAAATATCAAAAATATGATGACCTTCAAACCGGATTTCTACGGTAAGAACGTTAACGTACTTGATAGATTAATCAGCTTCGCTTCAAATGGTAACAACCTAAAAGGTGATCAATCACACGATGCATTTAACAGAGCTCTTGCAAGTGCTACTGGTAAAGCTAACTTACACGAATTCCTGAAGTACAACATGGAATTATTCACTAGTGAAACAGATATGAATACTTGGTTCAAGAACAACATTGCAGACAACGCTTATGTTGTTGAGAAACAATCATCAAATCCTGATTTTGCGAATAAGAAACATAAATTGTATGAAGTAATTAATAATGGACATCACGGACGTTATATTCTACCACTTCTGAATTTGAAGAAAGCGCATATGATTTTAATTACGACCTATAATACCATTGCCTTTAGTTCATTTGAGAAATATGGTAAGAACACAGCAGAAGAACGTGAAGCGTTCAAGAAGCAAGTTGATTTACGTGCACAAGAACAAATCAATTATTTAGACTTCTGGTCAAGACTTGCTGCAGATAATGTACGAAATAATCTTCTTAAGAGTGAAAATATGGTACCATCTGCAATTTGGGATAACCATGATGTACCAGGTTTGGGATGGGTTGACCGTATGGGACATACGAAGAAAGGCGATTTTGCTCCAATTCGTGAATTCTATGGTCCGACTGATAAGTGGCATGGATACAATGGAATGGGCGCATACGCTTATATCTTCCAAAATCCACAACCACAAGAGGCTGTATATTACATCATCTCAAGCATGATTAGTGATTTTGGTACATCTGCATTCACTCACGAAACAACTCACATCAATGACCGTATGGCCTACTTAGGAACATGGCGTCACCGTGAAGGAACAGATGTTGAAGCCTTTGCTCAAGGTATGTTACAATCACCATCAGTTTCAAATCCAAATGGTGAATATGGTGCCTTAGGATTAAACATGGCTTACGAACGTCAAAATGATGGAAATCAAATTTACAACTATAATCCGAATGTGTTAAATAGTCGTGAGAAAATCGATCACTACATGAAGAATTACAATGAATCCATGATGATGCTTGATTACTTAGAAGCTGAGTCTGTCATCAAGAAAAATACTGGAACAAATGATAAGTGGTTCAAGAAGATCGATAAGAAATATCGTGAAAAAGCGGATCGCAATGGCTTAGTTGGTGAACCACACCAATGGGATTTAGTTCGTGATTTGAATGATGACGAAAAGAATACGAAGCTGACAAGTATTGATCAACTGGTTGATGGAAACTTTGCAACGAAACATGGATTACCAGGAAATGGTCATTACCGTACTGAAGGATTTGATTCTGCTTATACTGTAGTAAATATGATGACAGGTATTTATGGTGGTAATACAAGTAAGAGTGCGGTTGGTTCAATCTCATTCAAACATAATACCTTCCGTATGTGGGGTTACTTCGGTTACCTAGACGGGTTCTTAGGTTATGCATCAAACAAATACAAGCAAGAATCTAAAGCTGCTGGTAATGTAGGTCTTGGTGATGACTTTATTATTAATAAAGTTTCTAACGGCAAATTCCAAAGCTTAGAAGCATGGAAGAAAGCATGGTATCATGAAGTACACGAAAAAGCCCAAAGAGGTTTTGTTGAAATTGAAATTGATGGTCAAAAGATTTCAACTTACGCACAACTTCAGACCTTATTTGATGCAGCGGTCGAAAAAGACCTTCAAGGTAATGATTTCAAGAATACTGTAGATCTTAAATGGAAGGTTTACAAACAACTCTTGCAAAAATCAGATGGATTTGCTGGTGATTTATTCACTAAAGCATAATCAATAGTAAGAAAATAATAAAAAGGTAGATCAGCTTTGTCTGAATCTGCCTTTTTATGCTATACTTGAAATATGCATAGAAAAACAGTGATTGATTTTAGGGCTTTGGGGGAGAGATACACCTTTACCCAGCCGATTAAAGAGTTGAAAACGAGAAATGTAGCAGAAGTGGTAGATTTGCTGGCACAAGTGGAGAGCTACCAAGAGCAAGGCTATTATGTGGTGGGCTATGTCAGCTACGAGGCTGCACCTGCTTTTGAGGAGAAATTGGCAGTTCATAAATCTCCTTTACTGGACGAGTATTTGCTTTACTTTACTGTTCACGATAAGGTAGAGACCTCCCCTATTCCTCTGACTTATGATGAGGTTGATTTGCCTTCAAATTGGCAGGAAGTAACGTCTGCAGAGGATTATGAAAAGGCGATTGCCCAGATTCATCATCATTTGCGGCAGGGGGACACCTACCAGGTAAACTACACCGTACAACTAAAACAAGACTTAAGTGCAAATCCTTTTGCCATCTACAATCGTATGGTAGTAGAGCAGGAGGCGGGCTACAATGCTTATGTTGAACATGACGAGATGGCAGTGATTTCCATGAGCCCAGAGCTCTTTTTTGAGCAAAATGGCCGTGAATTGACTACACGACCAATGAAGGGAACGACTCAGCGTGGAGTGACTGACCAAGAAGATCTTGAACAGGCTAGTTGGTTGGAGCAGGATCCTAAAAATCGCTCTGAAAATATGATGATTGTGGACCTCTTACGCAATGATATGAACCGTATTTCTGAGGTGGGGAGTGAGCATGTGGAGCGTCTCTGCCAAGTGGAACAGTATTCAACTGTTTGGCAGATGACTTCAACCATCAAGAGTCAGTTGCGAGAGGATGTTGACCTTGTTGAAATCTTCCGTTCTCTCTTTCCTTGCGGATCCATAACGGGTGCACCCAAAATTGCAACTATGGAAATCATTAAGAACTTGGAGCCACAACCGCGTGGAGTCTACTGTGGAACCGTTGGTCTCCTGCTTCCAAGTGGGCGCCGGATTTTTAATGTTGCTATCCGGACTATTCAACTGTATCAAGGGAAAGCTATCTATGGAGTTGGCGGAGGCATTACATGGGATAGCACTTGGGAATCTGAATATCGAGAGGTTCATCAAAAGGCGGCAGTCCTTTATCGCAAACAAGCTTGCTTCCAATTAATTTCAACTGGAAAAATCAGCCAAAAACAACTGCTGTTTGAAGAACAACATCTGGAAAGACTGAGAAAAGCAAGTCGATATTTTGCATATCCTTTTGATGCAGAAGACTTGAAACAAAAGATAGAGGCGGAGTGTCAGGCTTGTGACGCTAGTCAAGATTACCGCTTGCGAATTAGCCTTAGCAAATCTGGAGAGATTGAACTCAGTCGCCAAGTATTAACCCCTCTTAGTCCAAGTTTTTGTCAGGCCAAACTTTTTCTGCAAGAAGCGGATTTGAATCAATCATTTACCTACTTCAAAACAAACCACCGACCTCACTTGAGCCTAGGGAAACAAGAGAAGATATACCACAATAAGTCTGGAGAACTTCTTGAAACCTCTATTGGAAATTTGGTTCTGAAAATCGATGAGAAACTCTACACACCGCCTATCCGACTTGGAATCTTGCCAGGAATTTATCGTCAGCATTTGCTGGAAACAGGAGAGGTAGAAGAGAAAGTCTTGACCATAGAAGATTTGAAGGGAGCAGAAGCTATCTATGGCTGTAACGCGGTGAGGGGCTTGTATGAGTTGTTAGTAAGGGAGAACTAAATGAAATTAATATTTTTACATGGCCTAGGTCAGTCAGCAGATAGTTGGAAAGAAGTGCAAGAGTTGCTTGTAGATTATCCTTCTGAAGCCCTAGAGTTATTTCCTTCCGGAGTTGCTACCTATCAAGAAGCTAAGGAGCGCATTTATCAGCACTTGTCAGAGGAGACAGAACCTTTTGTCCTAATCGGTTTGTCCTTAGGAGCTGCACTTGCATTAGAGCTGTCAAGTTACGATTTGCCAAATCTTCAGGCCTTGGTTTTGTCAGGCTGTCCATTGAAACTGGCGGGCAATATCCTTTTTTACATTCAGTTGCTGATTTTTAAACTACTTCCCAAAAGGGTATTTGAAAAACAGGGAGCAGACAAATCTCTTATGGTCGGAGTTTCTGAGGAATTGAAGACACTTGATTTAACTGCTATAGCAGGGAGTTGTCCTTATCCAACCTTACTAATTTGTGGTAGCAAAGATAAACCGAATCTTAGTTCTATGAAAGCTCTCCACATATTGTTGACAAATTCGCAGTTTCAGATCATCCCTGACGGTCCTCATGTCTTGAATGGAGCCAAACCAAAAGAGTTTGCAGCAATAACTAGAAGTTTTCTTGAATTGCTGAAATAAGTTTGATAAAACAACATTAAAAACGATATTATAATTATGGGAGAAAGAAATGAACAAACGTCTATTTTTAAAAATGAGTCTGGCTACCTTGCCAGTTTTAGCCTTGTTTTCACAGCCTGTGTTAGCGGAAGAAAACATTCATTTTTCTAGCTGTAAGGAAGCTTGGGCGAATGGATATGCGGATATTCATGAGGGAGAACCTGGTTATTCTGCTAAGTTAGACCGCGATCATGATGGTGTAGCTTGCGAATTGAAGAATGCTCCTAAGGGTGCTTTCAAAGCAAAACAATCAGTGGCGGCTCAAAGCAATACAAGTTCAGCAACAACAAGTGGCTGGGTTAAGCAGGACGGTTCTTGGTACTATTTTGATGGAAATGGAAATCCAGTGAAAAATGTATGGCAGGGAAGCTATTACCTGAAAGCTGATGGTAAAATGGCAAATAGTGAATGGATTTATGACTCTTCTTATCAAGCTTGGTATTATTTGAAATCAGATGGTTCTTATGCAAAGAATGCATGGCAAGGAGCTTACTACCTTAAATCAAATGGTAAGATGGCTAAAGGTGAGTGGGTCTACGATAGTAGCTACAAATCATACTACTACTTGACATCAGAAGGCAGTTACGCTCGTAACACTTGGTCAGGTAATTATTATCTCAAATCAGATGGTAAGATGGCTAAAGGTGAGTGGATATATGATAGTAACTATAAATCATATTACTACTTGACATCAGAAGGAAGTTATGCTCGTAACACTTGGGTAGGAAATTACTATCTTAAATCAAACGGTAAAATGGCTGTTAATGAACGTACACCAGATGGTTATCGTGTAGATGGTTCAGGTAAATGGGTTAAATAAGAAATTAAAAAATAGGATAATAGGTAATATCAGATGAGCATGTCTTTTGTGTTGCACTTCATTTTAAAATAGGGTTTTCATAAATAGTTATTATTTGAATGTAAAAAAAATTAAGTATATGATATACTATAAGTGTAAATCATAAGAAAAGGAGATTTTTATGAGAAAATCAAAAAAATTTTTGGTTACAAGTTTAGCAGCAACTACTCTTGCACTTGTTTCTTTTTCAGATACAATGGGGGTGTTGCCTTTCTCGCCTCAGAAAGTATCTGCTCAAGAAAAGGATTCGTCTAAAAATGGTAAGATTGTAAAAGAGAATACAAAACCCGCACCAAAACCTGCGCCGAAGCCGGCACCAAAACCCGCGCCGAAGCCGGCACCAAAACCCGCGCTGAAGCCGGCACCAAAACCGACTGAAAAAGCTAAAGAAACAACTCCTAAACAGGATAAATCAAAATCTAAAGCTCAGTCTGGCTGGGTAGGGTCTTCGTACTATGAAAATGGTGCTAAAGTTACTAATAAGTGGATTTTTGATAAAAAGGTTAACTCCTACTTCTATTTAAATGCATCGGGAAATTATGTCCAAAATGCCTGGGTCGGTAATTACTATCTAAAATCTGATGGTAAGAGAGCTAAGAATGAATGGATTTATGATAAGAAATCGAATTCATATTTTTATCTAACATCAGAAGGAAGTTCAGCTCGTAACACTTGGGTAGGAAATTACTACCTCAAATCTGATGGCAAGATGGCCAAGAATGAATGGATTTATGACAAAAACTACGGTTCATATTATTATCTAACAGGAGAAGGAAGCTACGCACGTAACAAATGGGTCGGTAATTACTATCTAAAATCAAACGGTAAGATGGCCAAAAATGAGTGGGTAGATGGTGGTAATTATTATGTTGATTCTGACGGAAAAATAGTTAAAAGTGACTGGATTTATGATAAAAACTATGGTTCATATTATTATCTAACATCAGAAGGCACCTATGCTCGCAACAAATGGATAGGAAATTACTATCTTAAATCAGACGGTAAGATGGCCAAGAATGAATGGGTAGATGGTGGCCGTTATTATGTTGAATCAGATGGTAAAATGGCTAGTAACAAATGGGTAGATGGTGGTCGTTATTATGTAGGATACGATGGTGTGTGGCAACCAAAACCAGCAGCCAGGAATCCATACTCAGCAGCTTTAAAGCAAGCACAAGGTTATAACAGCATTCATTTGTCAAAAAAAAGAATTTATGAGATGTTAATTTCTGAAGGTTTTAATAGTGACACTGCACAATATGCTATCAATCATTTGCAAGCAGACTATAAGGCGAATGCCTTGGCTCAAGCAAGAATGCATTTAAAATATGGTACTTCATCTAAATCAGAAATATATAGAAAGCTGACCTCTCCGAAAATTGATAAATTTACGGAAGAAGAAGCTAACTATGCTATTCAAAAACTTAATCTACCATCAGAAGGTAGCTATGCTCGCAATAAATGGGTAGGAGTTTATTATTATAAATCAGATGGTAAGATGGCAAAAAATGAATGGGTAGATGGCGGTCGTTACTATGTTGATTCTGAAGGCAAAATGGTAATAGGTAAATGGGTTGATGGTGGCCGTTACTATGTAGGATACGATGGTGTGTGGCAACCAAAACCAACAGACGGGAATCCATACTCAGCAGTTTTAAAGGAAGCACAAGGTTATAACAGCATTCATTTGTCAAAAAAAAGAATTTATGAGATGTTAATTTCTGAAGGTTTTAATAGTGACACTGCACAATATGCTATCAATCATTTGCAAGCAGACTATAAGTCGAATGCCTTAGCTAAAGCAAGAGAATATCGAAAGAATACCCATTTATCAAAGACAGAAATTTATAACAGGCTAACTAATCCTTGGATTGGAAAATTTACAAAAGAAGAAGCTAATTATGCCATTCAACATCTTGACGACTAATTATTTAGAATAACTATTTTAACACTGATTGACAAGTCAAGTACAACAAAGTTGTTCCTCTGATTAAGAGAGTATCTTTCAAGCTGTTTGAGTGAGCTCAAACAGCTTTTTTGCCGACTATAGCCAAGTGCAAAATAGAAGGTTCTCCTATTGTCTTTTCACCCAGAACAGAATGGATTTTCCAATTTCAAAAAGGGATTGGAGTTTATAGGTATGAACAAAGGCATCTATGCTGTGTCCCGTTGGTTTCTTCCCAGTCTATGAGCAAACTCAGTAGGTTTGAGTCCTACGTTTAAATAAGCTTCAATTTCTACTCACTCAGCTTCAGATAAGTGCTTGTATAGTTATTATTTTAATGTAAAAAAGATTAAGGATATGGTATACTATAAGTGTAAATCATAAGAAAAGGAGATTTTTATGAGAAGATCAAAAAAAATTTTGGTTACAAGTTTAGCAGCAACTACTTTTGCACTTGTTTCTCTTTCAGATACAATGGGGATGTTGCCTTTCTCATCTCAGAAAGTATCTGCTCAAGAAAAGGATGCGTCTAAAAATGGTAAGATTGTAAAAGAGAATACAAAACCCGCACCAAAACCTGCGCCGAAACCGGCACCAAAACCTGCGCCGAAACCGGCACCAAAACCCGCGCCGAAACCGACACCAAAACCGGCACCAAAACTCGCGCCGAAGCCGGCGCCAAAACCGGCACCAAAACCCACACCAAAACCCACGCCGAAGCCAGCACCAAAACCCACGCCGAAGCCGGCACCAAAACCCGCGCCGAAGCCAGCACCAAAACCTGCGCCGAAGCCAGCACCGAAACCCGCGCCGAAGCCGGCACCAAAACCCACGCCGAAGCCAGCACCGAAACCCGCGCCAAAGCCAGTACCAAAACCTGCGCCGAAGCCAGCACCGAAACCCGCGCCGAAGCCGGCACCAAAACCCATGCCGAAGCCAGCACCAAAACCCGCGCCGAAGCCAGCACCAAAACCTGCGCTGAAGCCAGCACCAAAACCTGCGCCGAAGCCGGCACCAAAACCTAAAGAAACAACTCCTAAACAGGATAAATCACAATCTAAAGTTCAGTCTGGCTGGGTAGGAAATTACTACCTCAAATCAGATGGGAAGAGAGCTAAAAATGAATGGGTAGATGGTGGTCGTTATTATGTTGATTCTGATGGAAAAAAGGTTAAAAGTGACTGGATTTATGATAAAAAGCATGGTTCCTATTATTATCTAACAGCAGAAGGAAGCTCTGCTCGCAATAAATGGATAGGAAATTCTTATCTCAAATCAGATGGAAAGATGGCCAAGAATGAATGGGTAGATGGTGGCCGTTATTATGTTGAATCAGATGGTAAAATGGCTAGGGATAAATGGGTAGATGGTGGCCGTCACTATGTAGACTACGATGGTGTGCGGCAACCAAAACTAGATGGGAAGCAGTACAATGCTGCTTTAAATAAAGCGAAAAGCTATAATTCGATTTTACATAAGTCAAAAAAAGCTCTCTATGACTCATTAACGTGGTATGGTTTTTCAAGTTCAGCAGCGCAGTATGCCATCGATCACTTGAATGCAGATTACAAAGCAAATGCCTTAATTACAGCAAGAGAATACCGAAAATATAACAATCTCTCAAAGACAGAAATTTATGAGAGGCTAACTTCTCCTTATTTTAGAAAATTTACCAAAGAAGAAGCCAACTATGCAATTCAAAAACTAGGGGATAAATAGTTATTAATTATTAGATGTAACTTTTTCATGCAAAGCTTTGCACAAATCTAATGATTTTGTTATACTATATCTGTAAGCATTTTCAATTAAAAAGGAGAAGACGATGAGTCAAAAGATTATTGGGATTGACCTTGGTGGAACATCTATCAAGTTCGCAATTTTAACTCAAGAGGGAGAAATCCAAGAAAAATGGTCTATCAAAACTAACATTTTGGATGAGGGAAGTCATATCGTTGATGATATGATTGAGTCTATTCAACATCGTTTGGACTTGCTTGGATTGGCAGCAGCAGATTTCCAAGGTATTGGAATGGGATCACCTGGTGTGGTTGACCGTGAAAAAGGAACTGTTATTGGTGCCTACAACCTCAACTGGAAAACCCTTCAACCAATCAAAGAGAAGATTGAAAAGGCTTTGGGTATTCCATTCTTCATCGATAATGATGCCAACGTAGCTGCTCTTGGTGAACGTTGGATGGGTGCTGGAGATAACCAACCAGATGTTGTCTTTATGACACTCGGTACAGGTGTTGGTGGCGGTATCGTCGCTGAAGGAAAATTGCTTCACGGTGTTGCTGGTGCAGCAGGTGAGCTTGGGCACATCACTGTTGACTTTGACCAACCAATCGCATGTACTTGCGGTAAGAAAGGTTGCCTTGAAACAGTTGCTTCAGCAACAGGGATTGTCAACTTGACTCGTCGTTATGCGGATGAATACGAAGGTGATGCAGCCTTGAAACGCTTGATTGATAATGGAGAAGAAGTAACTGCTAAGACTGTCTTTGACCTTGCAAAAGAAGGAGACGACCTTGCTTTGATCGTTTACCGTAACTTCTCACGTTACTTGGGAATCGCTTGTGCTAACATTGGTTCAATCCTAAACCCATCAACAATTGTTATCGGTGGTGGTGTGTCAGCTGCAGGAGAATTCCTTCTACAAGGTGTTCAAAAAGTCTACGACGAAAATACTTTCCCACAAGTGCGCACATCTACTAAATTAGCTCTTGCAACTCTAGGAAATGATGCTGGAGTTATCGGAGCAGCATCACTTGTATTGCAATAAAATAAAAAAGGAGAAAATTGCTTTCCAGAAGCGAGTAATTTTCCTCCTTTCTTTTTTTATGCTATACTAATTAGGACAATAAATGAGGTGAGAAAATGACAAAAGCAGATACGATTTTTAAAGAAAATATTGAACGAATCCTCAAAGACGGTGTCTTTTCTGAGCAGGCCCGTCCCAAGTACAAGGATGGGACTGTTGCCAACTCTAAGTACGTAACGGGTGCCTTTGCCGAGTATGACTTGGCAAAGGGGGAATTCCCCATTACAACCTTGCGTCCCATTGCAATCAAATCCGCCATCAAGGAAGTGCTCTGGATTTACCAAGATCAGTCTAATAGCTTAGAAGTGCTGAATAGCAAGTACAATGTTCACTACTGGAATGACTGGGAAGTGGGGGATACGGGAACTATTGGTGAGCGTTACGGGGCGGTCGTTAAGAAACACGATATCATCAATAAGCTTCTTAAACAGTTGGAAGCTAATCCTTGGAACCGTCGCAACATTATCTCTCTCTGGGATTACCAAGCTTTTGATGAGACTGACGGCCTCCTCCCATGCGCCTTTCAGACCATGTTTGATGTCCGCCGTGTAGATGGAGAAATCTATCTGGATGCGACCTTGACCCAGCGTTCTAACGATATGCTAGTGGCCCACCACATCAATGCTATGCAGTACGTAGCTCTTCAAATGATGATTGCCAAGCATTTTGGCTGGAAGGTTGGGAAGTTCTTCTACTTTATCAACAACCTTCATATCTATGACAATCAATTTGAACAAGCTCAGGAATTGCTCCGTCGGGAGCCGTCAAACTGCCAACCACGTTTGGTTTTGAATGTTCCTGATGGGACCAATTTCTTTGATATCAAAGCAGAGGACTTTGAGTTGGTGGATTATGACCCGGTCAAGCCGCAGTTGAAGTTTGACCTAGCTATTTAGAAGAATAGAAAAAAGAAGTTGAGAAAATAAATCCCAACTTCTTTTGTTTTTTAACGTGATACGCGGCGACGAGCTGCTTTTTTACGGTTTTCTTCGATGAAAGCTGCTTTTTGCTCTTCTGGTTCGATTACTTTCTTTTTAAATGCGTATACTGCACCTGCAACTGCAGCGACAGTTCCTGCGACACCTGTTACAAGACCTTTAGCGAATCCTTTAGCCATGAGTCTTCCTCCTTTATATTCTCAATCAGCCAGCCCCCTCAAGAGGTCACATTTTTCTGACTGACCTTTTTGTGTTATAATAATAGTAACGAAAAAATGGGAATTTTTCAAGGAAAAAAGATGAAAACAAAAATAATTGTGATTGTTGGACCGACTTCAGTTGGAAAGACGGCTCTAGCCATTGAAATGGCCAAGCGTTTTAATGGCGAAGTGGTTAGTGGAGATAGCCAGCAAGTCTATCGAGGACTTGATATTGGGACGGCTAAGGCTAGTCCAGAAGAGCAGGCAACTGTTCCCCATCATTTAATCGATGTTAGAGAGGTAACCGAGTCTTACTCGGCTTTTGATTTTGTTTCAGAAGCTAAGATGGCTATTGAGGATATTCACAGCCGTGGCAAGCTAGCCATTATAGCTGGTGGAACTGGGCTTTATATCCAGAGCTTGTTGGAAGGCTACCATCTAGGTGGTGAGACTCCCCATGGGGAGATTTTAGCTTATCGAGCTAGTTTGGAGCCTTATACAGATGAGGAATTAGCTCATCTTGTGGCGCAAGCCGATCTTGAGATTCCTCAGTTAAATCGTCGTCGTGCTATGCGTGCCTTGGAAATAGCCCATTTTGGTCAGGATTTGGAAAATCAAGAGGCCTTGTATGAACCATTGATTATCTGCTTGGATGATGAACGCAGTCAATTATATGAACGTATCAATCACCGCGTGGACTTGATGTTTGAGGCTGGACTTTTGGATGAGGCCAAGTGGCTTTTTGATCATCACCCGGATGTGCAGGCTGCTAAAGGCATTGGCTATAAGGAACTCTTTCCTTATTTCCGTGGAGAGCAGACCTTGGAGGAAGCTAGTGAGAGTCTTAAACAGGCGACTCGTCGTTTTGCCAAGCGTCAGCTGACCTGGTTCCGTAATCGTATGCAGGTCACCTTTTATCAGATTGGAGAATCTGGTGTGCAAGACCGCATTTTAAGCCAGATAGAGGAGTTTTTAGATGATTGATACGGAGAAAAAAGAGGAACGCGTCCTGCTGATTGGTGTGGAATTGCAGGGCATGGACAATTTTGACCTTTCTATGGAAGAATTGGCCAGTCTAGCCAAGACGGCTGGTGCAGTCGTAGTGGATAGCTACAGACAAAAACGTGAAAAGTATGACTCCAAGACCTTTGTCGGCTCTGGTAAGTTGGAAGAGATTGCGCTTATGGTGGATGCAGAAGAAATTACCACTGTCATTGTCAATAATCGTTTGACTCCACGGCAAAATGTCAATCTAGAAGAAGTTCTCGGTGTTAAGGTCATTGACCGTATGCAGTTGATTTTGGATATCTTTGCCATGCGAGCTCGAAGCCATGAAGGCAAACTTCAAGTTCATCTTGCCCAGCTCAAGTACCTCTTGCCTCGCTTGGTTGGTCAGGGGATTATGCTCAGCCGTCAGGCAGGGGGAATTGGTTCCCGTGGACCTGGTGAAAGCCAGCTGGAGCTGAACCGTCGTAGCGTTCGCAATCAAATCACAGACATCGAGCGCCAGCTCAAGGTGGTTGAGAAAAATCGGGCGACAGTTAGAGAAAAACGTCTGGAGTCGAGCACCTTTAAGATTGGTTTGATTGGTTACACCAATGCTGGGAAGTCAACTATCATGAACACCTTGACCAGTAAGCCCCAGTATGAAGCGGACGAGCTCTTTGCGACTCTGGACGCGACGACAAAGAGTATCCATTTGGGAGGTAATCTTCAGGTTACCTTAACTGATACGGTTGGGTTTATCCAAGATTTGCCAACAGAATTGGTGTCCAGTTTCAAGTCGACCTTGGAAGAAAGCAAGCATGTGGATCTTCTGGTTCATGTCATCGATGCCAGTAATCCTTATCATGAGGAGCATGAAAAAACAGTCCTGTCCATCATGAAAGACTTGGATATGGAAGATATTCCTCGCTTGACTCTTTATAATAAAGCCGATTTGGTGGAGGATTTCACGCCTACCCAAACGCCTTATGCACTCATTTCTGCCAAGTCTGAGGATAGTCGTGAGAACTTGCAGGCTTTATTTTTAGAGAAAATCAAGGATATTTTTGAGAGATTTACCCTGCGCGTGCCTTTTTCAAAATCCTACAAGATTCATGATCTAGAAAGTGTTGCGATTCTGGAAGATCGTGACTACCAAGATGATGGAGAAGTTATTACAGGCTACATTTCTGAGAAAAACAAATGGAGGTTAGAGGAATTTTATGACTGATATTAAAACGTTGGCTCTAAAGTATGGAGGTTATACAAGTCTGGATAAGGTCTATCTGGATCAACTTCTAGCTGGTAAAACAGAGCAGGAGCAGTTGGCACTGATCACGCCTCCGCCCAGCGTTGTCAATGCCTATTTTGCAGAACTCTACCAGAAAAAGAGTCCTGAGGCTGCGACGGATTATTTTGCGGAACTCAGTCAGGAACTGAATCTTTACAATGCTGAACCTAGTTTCACTATAGAAAATAAGCCTTTTATTCGGCTTAATCTGTCTGGTAAATCCTTTGGTTTTTGTTATGAGAGTGAGGGTCTGGGTCGAATTTTCTCTGAAAATAAAGAGATTATTTCAGAAGACTTGCTTTTTGAGATTGCGCAAATTTTCCCCCATCAGCTAGTCTTTGAGGAGTCTGGAAAGATTTACATGAAGCCTGTCGGGGATGAGGAAGTTGTTAGCGTGGAGAGTCTCACGGCTTTGACTGATTTGGAAAGCTTGGCTGATGGTCGTAAACGTCTCAAGGGCTACAGCCAAGAGGAGTTATTACAAGAAGCTACTGCTTTTTCTGGCAAGCGCTATTTCCGATCGGAAAACCGCACAGCCATGTTATATATTGATTAATTAGAAAGTATCGAATGGATATTCAATTTTTAGGAACGGGGGCAGGTCAGCCCTCTAAAGCCCGCAACGTTTCAAGTCTTGCCCTGAAACTCTTGGACGAGATTAACGAAGTTTGGCTCTTTGACTGTGGAGAGGGAACGCAAAATCGTATTCTTGAAACCACAATTCGACCACGTAAGGTCAGCAAAATCTTTATCACTCACTTGCACGGAGACCACATTTTTGGCTTGCCAGGTTTTCTTTCTAGCCGTGCCTTTCAAGCCAATGAAGAGCAGACAGATTTGGAAATCTATGGACCGCAAGGGATCAAATCATTTGTCTTAACCAGTCTTCGTGTGTCAGGTTCTCGTCTACCCTACCGCATTCATTTTCATGAGTTTGACCAAGATTCCCTTGGGAAAATCCTTGAGACTGATAAATTCACTGTGTATGCAGAGGAGTTGGACCACACTATTTTCTGCGTTGGCTATCGTGTCATGCAAAAGGACCTAGAAGGAACGCTAGATGCTGAAAAACTCAAGGCTGCTGGTGTCCCATTTGGCCCACTTTTTGGAAAAATCAAGAACGGTCAGGACGTTGTTCTCGAAGACGGTACTGAAATCAAAGCAGCAGACTATATCTCAGCGCCACGTCCTGGTAAGATTATTACCATTCTAGGCGATACGAGAAAAACCAATGCTAGTGTGCGTCTGGCTGTCAATGCCGATGTCCTAGTCCATGAATCGACTTATGGCAAGGGTGATGAAAAAATTGCTCGTAACCATGGCCACTCTACTAACATGCAAGCTGCACAAGTAGCGGTAGAAGCAGGAGCCAAACGCCTCTTGCTCAACCATATCAGTGCTCGTTTCCTCTCAAAAGATATCAGCAAGCTCAAGAAAGATGCGGCTAGTGTTTTTGAAAATGTCCATGTCGTCAAAGACTTGGAAGAAGTGGAAATCTAAAAGATTGAGAAAGGATAAGTATGCCTACTATTCTCATTACCGGAGCTAGCGGTGGCCTAGCCCAAGAAATGGTTAAACTCTTGCAAAATGACCAACTCATCTTGCTTGGTAGAAATAAGGAAAAATTAGCCCAACTCTATGGAAACCATCTACAAGCAGAATTGGTTGAAATCGATATTACCGATGACTCAGCCTTAGAAACTCTGCTAGCAGACCTCTATCTCCGCTATGGCAAGATTGATGTCTTGATTAATAACGCTGGTTATGGGATTTTGGAGGAATTTGACCAGATTTCTGACCAAGATATCCACCAGATGTTCGAGGTCAATACTTTTGCCCTGATGAATCTATCTCGTCGCTTTGCGGCAAGAATGAAGGAAAGTCGAAAAGGCCATATCATCAATATTGTTAGCATGGCAGGTTTGATCGCTACTGGCAAGTCCAGTCTGTACTCAGCTACCAAGTTTGCGGCTATTGGTTTTTCAAATGCCTTACGCCTCGAACTGATGCCTTATGGTATTTACGTAACGACTGTCAATCCAGGACCAATCCGTACAGGATTTTTCGACCAAGCCGACCCAGATGGAAGCTATCTCAAGTCGGTTGAACGCTTCCTGCTGGAACCAGATGCAGTGGCTAAAAAGATTGTCAAGATTATAGGAAAAAATAAACGAGAACTCAATCTTCCGGTCTTGTTGAACCTAGCCCATAAGTTTTACACCTTCTTTCCCAAGCTAGCTGATAAGTTGGCAGGGGGAATCTTTAATTATAAATAGATGAAGTTCCTTTTAAAGGGACTTTTTTACTTCTTTTAATTTAAATGTTAATGAATGTTTTTCTTTTAAAACTACATTCAGATTTTTAATTCTTCTACAAATTTTAGAAAAAACAATCAAAAATATTATTTTATATGCTAGAGTATTGAAAATTCCTATATTATTTAATAAAATAAGGGTAAAAGACTATTAAAAGTAATCGCTTACATAAAAATGAAAGCGATTACTAAAAGGAGGATTTTATGGAAAAAAGCCATTGGAATCGTAAAAGAGTCTATAGCATTCGTAAATTTGCTGTAGGAGCTTGCTCAGTAATGATTGGAACTTGTGCAGTTCTATTCGCAGGAAATATAGCTGGAGAATCTGTAGTTAATGCGGATGAAACACCTATTACTCGTACTGCTGAGAAACCTAAAGAGGAAAATCCTATAGTAGAAGAAAAGGTTGATCAAGCTTTGGAAACTAAAAATGTTATCGAAAGTACAGCACAAAAACAACCTAGTGCCACTGAATCTATTTCATCTGAGAAGAAAGAAGATAAAGCAGTGACTCCAAAAGAGGAAAAAGCATCTTCAAAATCTGAAGAAAAAGCTCCAAAGATAGAATCACAAGCTTCAAGTCAAGAAAAACCGCTCAAGGAAGATGTTAAAGCTGTGACCAATGAAGAAGTCAACCAAATGATTGAAGACAGAAAAGTGAATTTTAACCAAAATTGGCACTTTAAACTCAATGCAAATTCTAAGGAAGCCATTAAACCGGATGCAGATGTATCTACGTGGAAAAAATTAGATTTACCGCATGACTGGAGTATCTTTAACGATTTTGATCATGAATCTCCTGCACAAAATGAAGGTGGACAGCTTAACGGTGGAGAAGCTTGGTATCGCAAGACTTTCAAACTAGATGAAAAAGACCTCAAGAAAAATGTTCGCCTTACTTTTGATGGCGTCTACATGGATTCTCAAGTTTATGTCAATGGTCAGTTAGTGGGTCATTATCCAAATGGTTATAACCAATTTTCATATGATATCACTAAATATTTGAACAAAGATGGACGTGAGAATGTAATTGCTGTTCATGCAGTCAACAAGCAGCCAAGCAGCCGTTGGTATTCAGGAAGTGGTATCTACCGTGATGTGACTTTACAAGTGACAGATAAGGTTCATGTTGAGAAAAATGGGACAACTATTTTAACACCAAAACTTGAAGAACAACAACATGGCAAGGTTGAAACTCATGTGACCAGCAAAATTGTCAATACAGACGACAAAGACCATCAACTTGTAGCAGAATATCAAATCGTTGAACGTGGTGGTCAGGCTGTGACAGGTCTAGTACGTACAGAGAGCCGTACCTTGAAAGCACATGAAGTAACTAGTCTTGATGCGATTTTAGAAGTTGAAAGACCAAAACTCTGGACCGTTTTAAATGACAAACCGGCCTTGTATGAATTAGTTACACGTGTTTACCGGGACGGTCAATTAGTTGATGCTAAGAAGGATCTGTTTGGTTACCGTTACTATAACTGGACTCCAAATGAGGGCTTCTCTTTGAATGGTGAACGCATTAAATTCCATGGAGTTTCCTTGCACCATGACCACGGAGCGCTTGGAGCAGAAGAAAACTACAAGGCTGAGTACCGTAGACTGAAACAGATGAAGGAAATGGGAGTGAATTCGATTCGTACGACTCACAACCCAGCAAGTCCTCAGACTTTACAGATTGCAGCTGAACTTGGCTTACTTGTTCAAGAAGAGGCCTTTGATACTTGGTATGGCGGAAAGAAACCTTATGACTACGGACGTTTCTTTGAAAAGGATGCTACCCATCCCGAGGCTAAAAAAGGTGAAAAATGGTCCGACTACGATTTACGTACTATGGTAGAGAGAGACAAAAATAATCCTGCTGTTTTTATGTGGTCAATCGGAAATGAAATCGGTGAAGCAAATGGGGATCCCCATTCTCTAGCGACTGTTAAACGTCTAGTCAAAGTTATCAAGGGTGTTGATAAGACTCGTTATGTTACCATGGGAGCAGATAAGTTCCGTTTCGGTAATGGTAGCGGTGGGCATGAAAAAATTGCTGATGAACTCGATGCTGTTGGATTTAACTACTCTGAAGATAATTACAAAGCCCTTCGAGCTAAGCATCCAAAATGGTTGATTTATGGGTCAGAAACATCTTCAGCAACTCGTACAAGAGGAAGTTACTTCCACCCAGAGCGTGAGTGGGTACAAAGTAATCAGTCATGGCGTAACTATGAACAGTCAGATTATGGAAATGACCGTGTTGGTTGGGGTAAAACGGCAACCGCTTCATGGACCTTTGACCGTGACAATGCTGGCTATGCTGGTCAATTCATTTGGACAGGTACGGACTATATCGGTGAACCAACTCCATGGCACAACCAAAACAACACGCCGGTTAAAAGCTCTTATTTTGGTATCGTAGATACTGCAGGTATTCCAAAAAATGACTTTTATCTTTACCAAAGTCAATGGGTTTCTGCAAAGAAAAAACCAATGGTTCACCTTCTTCCTCACTGGAACTGGGAAAACAAAGAGTTGATAGACAATGTAGCAGACGCGGAAAATAAAATCCCTGTACGTGCTTATTCTAATGCTGCAAGTGTAGAATTGTTCTTGAATGGAAAATCTCTTGGTCTTAAGACTTTCAACAAAAAACAAACTAGCGATGGACGAACTTACCAAGAAGGTGCTAATGCTAATGAACTTTATCTTGAATGGAAAGTTGCTTATCAACCAGGTACCTTGGAAGCAATTGCTCGTGATGAATCTGGCAAGGAAATTGCTCGAGATAAGATTACGACTGCTGGTAAGCCAGCGGCTGTTCGTCTTATCAAGGAAGACCACGCCATCGCAGCAGATGGAAAAGACTTGACATACATCTACTACGAAATCGTTGACAGCCAAGGGAATGTAGTACCAACTGCCAATAATCTGGTTCGCTTCCAATTACACGGACAAGGTCAACTTGTCGGTGTCGATAACGGGGAACAAGCCAGCCGTGAACGCTATAAGGCGCAAGCAGATGGTTCTTGGATTCGTAAAGCCTTTAATGGTAAAGGTGTTGCCATTGTCAAATCAACTGAACAAGCAGGTAAATTCACACTGACAGCCCATTCAGATCTCTTGAAATCTAGTCAAGTAACTGTCTTTACTGGTAAAAAAGAAGGACAAGAGAAGACTGTTTTGGGGACAGAAGTAGCAAGAGTTCGTACATTAATCGGTAAAGAACCAAAAATGCCGAAAACAGTAGGTTTTGTATACAGCGATGGTAGTCGTGAAAAACTTCCAGTAACTTGGTCTCAAGTCGATGTTAGTCAAGCAGGAGTTGTGACTGCTAAAGGTATAGCAAATGGACGTGAGGTAGAGGCTCGAGTTGAAGTTCTAGCAATTGCGAAAGAATTACCAACAGTTAAACGTGTTGCTCCAGGAGCAGACTTGAACACTGTAGATAAATATGTGTCAATACTTGTAACCGATGGAAGTGTACAAGAGTATGAAGTAGATAGATGGGAGATTGCGGAAGCAGATAAAGCCAAACTTTCAGTAGCTGGATCACGTATTCAAATGACTGGTCAGTTAGCTGGAGAAACTATTCATGCAACCCTTGTGGTAGAAGAAGGAAATGCTGCAGCACCTGCAGTGCCAACTGTAACTGTTGGAGGTGAAGCAGTAACAGGCCTTACTAGTCAACAACCAATGCAATATCGTACTCTAGCTTATGGTGCCCAATTGCCAGAAGTCACAGCAAGTGCTGAAAATGCTGATGTTACAGTTCTTCAAGCAAGCGCAGCAAACGGCATGCGTGCGAGCATCTTTGTTCAGCCTAAAGATGGTGGCCCACTTCAAACCTATGCAATTCAATTCCTAGAAGAAGCACCAAAAATTGACCATTTGAACTTGCAAGTGGAACAAGCTGATGGTCTTAAAGAAGACCAAACAGTCAAATTGTCGGTTCGAGCTCACTATCAAGATGGAACGCAAGCTGTATTACCAGCTGATAAAGTAACCTTCTCTACAAGTGGTGAAGGGGAAGTTGCAGTCCGAAAAGGAATGCTTGAGTTGCATAAACCAGGAGCACTTACTCTGAAAGCTGAATATGAGGGTGCTACAGGTCAAATCAATCTCACTATACAAGCCAATACTGAGAAGAAGATTGCGCAATCCATCCGTCCTGTAAATGTAGTGACAGATTTACACCAAGAACCTACTCTTCCATCAACAGTAACGGTTGAGTATGACAAAGGTTTCCCTAAAGCTCACAAAGTCACTTGGCAAGCTATTCCGAAAGAAAAACTAGACCACTATCAAAGCTTTGAAGTGCTAGGTAAAGTTGAAGGAATTGACTTGGAAGCGCGTGCTAAAGTATCTGTAGAAGGCATCGTTTCAGTTGAAGAAGTCAGTGTGACAACTCCAATCGCAGAAGCACCACAATTACCAGAAAGCGTTCGTACATATGATTCAAATGGTCATGTTTCATCTGCCAAGGTTACTTGGGATGCGATTCGTCCAGATCAATATGCCAAAGAAGGTGTATTCACAGTTAATGGTCGCTTAGAAGGTACTCAATTAACAACTAAACTTCATGTTCGAGTATCTGCTCAAACTGAGCAAGGTGCAAACATTTCTGACCAATGGACCGGTTCAGAATTGCCACTTGCCTTTGCTTCAGACTCAAATCCAACCGACCCTGTTTCAAATGTCAACGATAAATTGATTTCCTTTAACGACCGACCAGCCAATCGTTGGACAAACTGGAATCGCAGTAATCCAGAAGCTTCAGTTGGTGTTCTGTTTGGAGATTCAGGTATCTTGAGCAAACGTTCAGTTGATAATCTAAGTGTCGGATTCCACGAAGACCATGGAGTTGGTGCACCGAAGTCTTATGTGATTGAGTATTATGTTGGTAAGACTGTTCCAACAGCTCCTAAAAACCCTAGCTTTGTAGGTAATGAAGAACATGTCTTTAACGATCCTGCAAACTGGAAAGAGGTAAGCAATCTCAAAGCTCCAGCTCAACTCAAGGCTGGAGAAATGAACCACTTTAGCTTTGATAAAGTTGAAACCTATGCTGTCCGTATTCGTATGGTGAGAGCAGACAACAAACTTGGAACGTCTATTACAGAAGTACAAATCTTTGCGAAACAAGTTGCGGCAGCCAAACAAGGACAAACAAGAATCCAAGTTGACGGCAAAGACTTAGCAAACTTCAACCCTGATTTGACAGACTACTACCTTGAGTCTGTAGATGGAAAAGTTCCCGCAGTCACAGCAAGTGTTAGCAACAATGGTCTCGCTACCGTCGTTCCAAGTGTTCGTGAAGGTGAGCCAGTTCGTGTCATCGCGAAAGCTGAAAATGGCGACATATTAGGAGAATACCGTCTGCACTTCACTAAGGATAAAGACTTACTTTCTCGTAAACCAGTTGCTGCGGTTAAACAAGCTCGCTTGTTGCAACTAGGCCAACCACTTGAATTGCCGACTAAGGTTCCGGTATACTTCACAGGTAAAGACGGCTACGAAACAAAAGACCTGACAGTTGAATGGGAAGAAGTTCCAGCAGAAAATCTGACAAAAGCAGGTCAATTTACTGTTCGAGGTCGTGTCCTTGGTAGCAATCTTACTGCTGAGTTCACTGTAAGAGTGACAGACAAACTTGGTGAGGCTCTTTCAGATAACCCTAACTATGATGAAAACAGTAACCAGGCCTTTGCTTCAGCAACTAATGATATTGACGACAGTTCTCATGACCGTGTAGACTATATCAATGATAGAGATCACTCTGAAAATCGTCGTTGGACAAACTGGTCTAAAACGCCATCTTCTAATCCAGAAGTATCAGCAGGTGTGATCTTCCGTGAAAATGGTAAGATTGTCGAACGGACTGTTGCGCAAGCCAAACTTCACTTCTTTGCAGATAGTGGTACGGATGCGCCTTCTAAACTTGTTTTAGAGCGCTATGTCGGTCCAGACTTTGAAGTGCCAACCTACTATTCAAACTACCAAGCTTACGAATCTGGACATCCATTTAACAATCCAGAAAATTGGGAAGCTGTTCCTTATCGTGCGGATAAAGACATTGCAGCTGGTGATGAAATCAACGTAACATTTAAAGCTGTCAAAGCTAAAGCCATGAGATGGCGTATGGAGCGTAAAGCAGATAAGAGCGGTGTTGCGATGATTGAGATGACCTTCCTTGCACCAAGTGAATTGCCTCAAGAAAGTACTCAATCGAAGATTCTTGTAGATGGAAAAGAACTTCCTGATTTCGCTGAAAATCGTCAAGATTATCAAATTACCTATAAAGGTCAACGTCCAAAAGTCTCAGTTGAAGAAACCAATCAAGTAGCTTCAACAGTTGTAGATAGTGGAGAAGACAGCCTTCCAGTACTTGTTCGCCTCGTTTCAGAAAGTGGAAAACAAGTTAAGGAATACCGTATCCAGTTGACTAAGGAAAAACCAGTTTCTGAGAAGACAGTTGCTGCTGTTCAGGAGGAACTTCCAAAACTTGAATTTGTTGAAAACGATTTGGCCTACAAGACAGTTGAGAAAAAAGATTCAACACTTTATCTAGGTGAGACTCGTGTAGAACAAGAAGGAAAAGTTGGTAAGGAACGTATCTTTACAGCAATTAATTCTGATGGAAGTAAGGAAGAAAAACTCCATGAAGTGGTAGAGGCACCGACAGACCGCATCGTCTTGGTTGGAACGAAACCAGGCACCGCCCTTCCAGAAGATGAAGTGAAGAATCTTGTGCTTAACAGACCAGAACTTGTGGTCGAAGAAGAAACCATTGATTTCAAGGTTCAGGAACGTAAGTCTGATAAGTTGTATCTAGGTGAAACCCGTGTTCTTCAAGAAGGAAAACAAGGAGTCCGTGTTCGCTTGATCGAAGTGGAAAACGGAAAACGCCAACTTAAAGAAACTTATGATAAAGTTGTTGCTCAAGATCGTATCCTAGAAGTTGGAACGAAACCAGGCACCTCTCTTCCAGAAGACGAAGTTAAGAATCTTGTGCTTAACAGACCAGAACTTGTAATTGAAGAAGAAACAATCGATTTCAAGGTTCAGGAACAAAAGAATGACAAGCTTCCAGTAGGTCAAACTCGTGTCCTCCAAGAAGGTCGAAAAGGTATCCGTGTTCACTTGATCGAAGTGGAAAATGGCAAGCGGACTGAAAAGGATAGCTATGATAAAGTTATGGCTCAAGATCGCATCATAGAAGTCGGTACAGCTGGCGAAACAACCAAACCAGTAGCTCAAGAAGCTAAAAAACCACAAGTGTCAGAAAAAGCAGCTACAAAACCAATCGCTTCAAGTGAAGCTAGTCAAGCTAACAAAGCGCAGTTACCAAATACAGGAAGTGCGGCAAGCCAAGCAGCAGTAGCAGCAGGCTTAGCTCTTCTCGGTTTGAGTGCCGGATTAGTAGCCACTAAAGGTAAAAAAGAAGATTAGAAATTTTGATACCTTCTTTATCATTAAAGACTAGTGAGAAGCTCTTGTCTTAGATAGAAGATTAATCCCTTAGAATGCAAGCTTCTAAGGGATTTTCTTTGTATAAAGTTGTATAGTGTTACTGTCTATCCTATTTTGTAGAGAAAGCAAAAATCCCTAGAAAATGTTTAGGGATTCGATTATTTCATCAAGAACAATTCAACAATCATCTCGATATACATGACAAGGGTTAATAAGAATCCTGCACGCCAGAAGAATTTGATGAATTTAGGATAGTAAAAGCTACGTTTTTTCAAAAGGAAGAAAAAAACGAGAATAATGGCTAGGAGTGAGAGGGCTAGGCCCAGTCTAGGGAGGAAATTATGGGTAAAGGTTTTAGCTGTAATAAGGTAATATTCAAATACCAAGACTGGAAAAGCCAAATCCGCAAAGTTTCGTCCTAGTTTTTTTAATCTAAAAAGTTTGGTTATGATAATGCAGACTACTAGGGTCAGTATCAATAATAAAATAGATGCTAATTTCATTAAAATCATACCCATATTGTATCATAAAAAATCGCTAAAGGAAACGAGAAACAGAGGAATTTATAGGAAAGTCAGGCTTTTGAGATTGTGGGTGTTTTTTGTTATAATGAAAGTTATGAAATCTTATAATACCTTGAATGATTATTATCGAAAACTCTTTGGAGAAAAGACTTTTAAAGTCCCTATTGATGCGGGATTTGACTGTCCCAATCGTGATGGAACTGTGGCTCATGGGGGCTGTACTTTTTGTACGGTTTCAGGTTCTGGGGATGCTATCGTAGCACCGGATGCACCTATCCGTGAGCAATTTTATAAGGAAATTGACTTTATGCACCGCAAGTGGCCTGATGTTCAGAAGTATCTGGTTTATTTTCAAAATTTTACCAACACCCATGAAAAGGTGGAAGTCATTCGAGAGCGCTATGAGCAAGCTATCAATGAACCAGGTGTAGTAGGAATCAATATTGGAACGCGCCCAGACTGTTTACCAGACGAAACTATCGAATATTTGGCTGAGTTGTCGGAACGCATGCATGTAACGGTTGAATTGGGCTTGCAGACCACTTATGAAGCAACCTCTGATCTGATTAACCGTGCCCATTCCTATGAATTGTACGTGGAAACGGTCAAGCGTTTGAGAAAGTATCCCAAAATTGAGATTGTTTCCCATCTGATTAATGGACTTCCTGGTGAAACCCATGAGATGATGATTGAAAATGTCCGTCGCTGTGTCAGGGATAACGATATTCAAGGAATCAAGTTGCACTTGCTTCATCTTATGACCAATACGCGTATGCAAAGAGATTATCATGAAGGGAGACTGAAACTCATGAGTCAAGAAGAGTATGTTAAGGTTATCTGTGACCAATTGGAAATCATTCCCAATCATATCGTCATTCATCGAATTACTGGAGACGCACCAAGAGAGATGTTGATTGGGCCTATGTGGAGCCTCAATAAATGGGAGGTTTTAAATGCGATTGAAGCAGAGATGAGAAGACGAGGAAGTGTACAGGGCTGTAAAGCTGTAAAACAGGAGTTTTGATATGAAAAGACCACTTGAGATGGCACATGATTTTTTAGCAGAGGTAGTAACAACAGAGGATATCGTAGTAGATGCAACCATGGGTAATGGGCATGATACGCTTTTTCTAGCCAAGCTAGCTAAGCAAGTCTTTGCCTTTGATATCCAAGAGCAAGCATTGGAAAAGACCCAAGAGCGTTTGAACCAAGCTGGAATGACAAATGCACAGTTAATCTTGCAAGGCCATGAGACACTAGACCAGTTTGTGACAGAAGCCAAGGCAGGGATTTTTAATCTGGGCTATTTACCTTCTGCTGATAAAAGTCTCATTACCAAACCACACACAACTATAGAAGCACTAAGAAAGCTTTGCCAGCTCTTGGTTAAAGGTGGTCGCATTGCCATCATGATCTACTATGGTCATGAAGGAGGAGAACTTGAGAAAGACGCAGTCTTAGACTTTGTTAGCCAGTTGGACCAACAGGAGTTTACAGTTGCTATTTATCGAACTTTAAACCAAGTCAATAACCCACCATTTTTAGTTATGATTGAAAAATTAGAGAGATATAGACATGGATAAACAGTATTTACGAGAAAAATTAGAGGCTATGAGACATAATTTTGTCGAGTCAACCCACCACGAACGAGCAGTGGGTGTGCTAGACCAAGCGCATATGAGCAAAAAAATGCTTAAAATCAAGAAAAAATTAGTTGCTCTTGAAATGGAGAGGTGCCAGAAAAAAATCGAGCACAAAGACTGTTCCAAAATTGATCAAAAAATCAAAGAGCAGAAGGAGATATTTGAATCCTGTTGTAAAAAAGACTAAGGAGAAATTGCGTGGAATTACTGATTTATCTTATTCTATTTTTACTGGTCCTGATTGTCTCAAGTACAACCAATAAACTCCTGCCCTTTTTGCCTCTCCCTTTGGTGCAAATTCTTTTGGGGATTGTGATTGGTCTCTTTTTACCCAATACAGACTTTCACCTTAATACGGAGTTGTTTTTGGCACTGGTTATTGGGCCCTTGCTTTTCCGAGAGTCAGAGGAAGCAGATATTACGGCTATTTTAAAACACTGGCGAATCATTGTTTATCTCATATTTCCAGTGATTTTTATCTCGACTCTGAGTTTGGGTGGCTTGGCCCATCTTCTTTGGTTCAGCCTTCCCTTGGCGGCTTGTTTGGCTGTTGGGGCAGCCCTTGGGCCAACGGATTTGGTGGCCTTTGCCTCTCTTTCAGAGCGCTTTAGCTTTCCTAAGCGAGTGTCCAATATACTTAAGGGTGAAGGTCTCTTGAATGATGCTTCTGGCTTGGTTGCCTTTCAGGTGGCCTTGGCAGCTTGGACAACAGGAGCCTTTTCCCTTGGACAAGCTGGTAGCTCGCTCATCTTTTCAATTCTAGGTGGTTTTTTGATTGGCTTTTTAACAGCCATGACCAACCGCTTCCTCCATACCTTCTTGCTAAGTGTGCGAGCAACGGATATTGCCAGCGAGCTTTTATTAGAATTGAGTTTGCCTCTAGTGACCTTCTTTCTAGCGGAAGAAGTACACGTTTCAGGTATTATTGCCGTTGTAGTTGCGGGGATTTTGAAGGCAAGTCGCTTTAAGAAAATCACGCTTCTCGAAGCCCAAGTGGATACGGTGACCGAGACAGTTTGGCATACAGTGACCTTTATGCTCAACGGTTCTGTCTTTGTGATTTTGGGAATGGAGTTGGAAATGATAGCAGAGCCTATCTTGACCAATCCAATCTATAATCCTCTACTCTTGTTGGTATCTCTTGTCGCCCTTACCTTTGTCCTTTTTGCTATTCGTTTTGTCATGATCTATGGCTATTATGCATACAGAACACGCCGCCTCAAGAAAAAATTGAATAAGTATATGAAGGATATGCTTCTTTTGACCTTCTCAGGTGTCAAGGGAACGGTGTCGATTGCTACAATTCTTCTGATACCAAGTGATTTAGAGAAGGAATATCCTCTCTTGCTTTTCCTTGTCGCAGGTGTGACGCTTGTCAGCTTTTTAACAGGTCTCTTGGTCTTGCCTCATCTTTCTGATGAACAGGAAGAAAGCAAGGACTATCTCATGCATATCGCTATTTTGAATGAAGTGACGCTAGAGTTGGAGAAAGAGTTGGAAGATACCAGGAATAAGCTCCCTCTCTATGCAGCCATTGACAATTATCATGGACGTATTGAAAATCTCATCCTGAGTCAGGAAAATAAGGGGGCTCAAGAAGACTGGGAGGCCTTGAAACTTCTTATCCTCAGTATTGAAAGTGATGGATTGGAACAGGCTTATGAAGAAGGCAAGATGAGTGAGCGTGCTTATCGGGTCTACCAACGTTATTTGAAAAACATGGAACAAGGTATTAATCGCAAATTTGCTTCACGGTTGACCTATTATTTCCTTGTTTCCTTGCGGATTTTACGTTTTCTCCTTCACGAAGTATTTACCTTTGGCAAGACCTTTCGCAGTTGGAAAAATGAAGAATCACAGAAACTCAGAGCCCTTGACTATGACCAAATTGCAGAGCTCTATCTAGAAAATACAGAGATGATTATCGAAAGTTTGGAGAACCTAAAAGGGGTTTATAAGAGTTCTTTGATCAGCTTCATGCAGGATTCTCGTCTCCGAGAAACAGCTATTATCACCAGTGGTGCTTTTGTCGAACGGGTTATCAACCGTGTCAAACCCAACAATATCGATGAAATGCTGAGAGGCTATTATCTGGAGCGCAAGTTGATTTTCGAATATGAAGAAAAACGATTGATTACGGCCAAGTATGCCAAGAAATTACGACAAAATGTGAATAACTTAGAGAACTATTCTCTGAAGGAAGCTGCCAATACTCTGCCTTATGATATGATGGAATTGGTAAGAAGAAATTAATCAAGATTGTAAGTGAAGGAGTGTGACATGAAGAAGTGGTGGAAAGAGCTGATAGACAAGCCTTTAGTAAAAGCTTTTTTGCATTATTATCAAGCATCAGATAGTGAGTTGACCAGCGTCGCAGTGGCCTACTATTGGTTGATTTCGATTTTCCCCCTGCTTTTGGTGGTGGTCAATATCCTCCCCTATTTTCAGATTCCAGTTTCTAATTTTTTAAAGGTTGTCAGTGAATTCTTGCCAGATACGGTTTATGATGTGGTCGCAAAGATTATTACAGAGGTGCTGACCCAACCTTCAACGGGTTTGTTGAGTTTTGCGGTTTTGTCAGCCCTCTGGACCTTTTCAAAATCCATGAACTTCTTGCAGAAAGCCTTTAATAAAGCTTACGGAGTAGCTAAAAATCGTGGAATGATTTCTCATCAGCTCATGAGTTTGTTTGTCAGTTTTGGTCTGCAGATTCTCTTTGCTTTAGCTCTCTTTCTGAGTGTCTTTGGTCGCATGCTCCTCAACCTTATCAAAAGCTACTGGCAATCGGATAGTCCTCTCTTTGCTTATCTGCAAGACCTGACAGGCCCCTTGGTCTATGCCTTGATTTTTGCCATCTTGGTTATGATTTATTATTTCCTGCCCAATGTTAAGGTGCGACGAATTCGAAATGTATTACCAGGTAGTACCTTTGTCTTGTTGACTCTGGTATTACTGCTCAATATTTTTTCAGTCTATGTCAACAACTATGTTAATCACCTCGTGGACGTCCGTTTCTTCAGTTCCATCGTCGTGGTGGTTATGATGTTTTGGTTTATTCTCATCGCTAAGATTTTGATTGTCGGAGCAGTGATCAATGCCAGTGTTCAGAGTTTGAAAGATCCGAGTTTGAGAACAGACTAACGAATTTTTAATTCATTACAAAACGCATAATATCAAGGTTGATGTGTACTGACCCCAAAAAGGCGGCAAAAAGCAAGCACCTGCAAGCAACGTGCCGAAATGGTCAAATCCTGATTATGTCAACGAATTAGACCCAAAAATCGTTGATATGCTAGTAGAATTTCACAAGTCGCAAGGCACTTTGGAAACTCCCGAGGTGCAAGCAGAAATCGCCCAAAAACGTGAAGAAATCAAGCAAAGGAGAGCTAAGCTTGAGGCTAAAAAATAAGAACTTTTGAACCGCTTGAACAAATAGAGTTTCGCAAGTATTATGCTTACAAATTACTTGAACAATTAACTAAAACATAAACCCTGCCTTTATATCTAGGCAGGGTTTTTATTTTAGAAATTCACGTAGGTTGTTTCGGTTTTTACATACCCAGTATAGTCTGAGTTTCTATAGTATTCAGTGATAAACTTCCATTTTCTTTGAGCAACATGGATATAAGTACTTGTTATGTAGTATGGATATGGGCTTTGTGAATCCAAGTAAGACTGATAAGCTTGTATACCAAAATATGCTTCACCAACTATTGTACCCCATGGACCCCCTAATACAGAAGCTATTTTACCAATCGCATAACTTATTCCAGAACCAATCATGAAGTTAGCGAATGTGTTAGCTTGTTTATTCCCATATATTGTGTTGACGTAATTCCAAACATTAGGATCGTATGATCTAAAAGATATATTTAGGTCGATTTCATTCTTTTGATAAGCCATATAAAATACCTCATTGATATAGACGCCGTCAGCACGTCGTTCAATAGTGTCTACACTTCCATCTGGATTGACAACCTCAAGAACTTCATCGCTTAAAATATTTACTTGCGCATCTCCGAACCGCACTGATGAGCCATTCTCAAACTGAGCCTCACCAGATACAACTTTAGAGTTTGCCGATAAGCTATCATCAGCAAAAACAACAAGCGACGGGGAAATGCTAGACATACAGAAAACAGACATAACTAGCAAACACATGCATTTAAACATCTTAGACATAACGGAAACTCTTTTGTATTTTTGATTTTTTTCAACTTTTATTATACAATAAAACCAAATAAAAAGAAGGCGGTAACAATATGCTTAATGTGAAAATTTTTTATATATTTTTATTTTTGATCGTTGTCGAAACTACAGGCTTGTTGTTGTTGAAAAACGGTCTTGAAAGAGGTTATTTAGATACAGGATCTATCATCCTTGCAGTTTTTTCATTTGCTTTCTACAACCTATGTTCATTCGGTTGGGTCTACTTTACAATAAAAAACAATAAAAAATAAATAGACGTATTTTCAAAAAAAGATTACATATTTATATCAGTAAAACGACGATTAAAATCGTCGTTTTTTTGTATAACTCCCCCTGAAATTTATTTTAATTATGCAAATTTCACGTATTTTTGGTGCTGAGACGGCAATTCTGAGAGCTTTTCAGACTTTTTTGCGACTGTCTAACATTAGAAAAGCTTAGAGCACCAAAGGATAATGCCTGATAATATGCGTTTTTTGATTTTGGAAATTAATAGATAAACATGGCATCGCCAAAACTGAAGAAGCGGTAGTGTTCTTGAATGGCATGATGGTAAGCATCTAAGACTAATTCACGGCCTGCAAAGGCAGAAACCAACATGACTAGAGTTGATTTTGGCAGGTGGAAGTTGGTTGAAAAGGCATCCACAACCTTCCATTGGTATCCAGGTTTGATAAAGATATTGGTCCAGCCAGAATCTGCTTGGATTTGCCCATCAAACTTGGAACCAATAGTCTCCAGTGTGCGGATAGAAGTGGTTCCAACAGCGATGACACGACCACCATTTTCCTTAACAGTGCGAAGGGTGGCAGCTGCTTCCTCAGAAAGCTGATAGAATTCTGAGTGCATTTCGTGTTCGTCCAGATTATCCACAGAAACAGGTCTAAAGGTTCCTAGCCCGACATGTAGAGTCAAATAGACCAGATGAACACCTTTAGCTTGGATTTCTGCCAGCAGTTCTTTGGTGAAGTGCAATCCAGCAGTCGGTGCAGCAGCAGAGCCACTTTCCTTGGCGTAGACGGTTTGATAGCGTTCACGGTCATCCAGTTTTTCATGGATATAAGGTGGTAGTGGCATTTCTCCCAGACTTTCCAAAACTTCTAGGAAAATTCCTTGGTATTCAAAGCGGACAATACGCCCCCCGTGGGTCAATTCTTCTGTAATGACAGCGCTGAGACGGCCATCACCAAAGCTGACACGAGTACCGACCTTGAGGCGTTTGGCAGGTTTAGCCAGCACTTCCCATTCATCTCCAGCAGTGTTTTTGAGTAGGAGAAGTTCCACATGGCCTCCTGTCTCTTCTTTTTGACCATAGAGGCGAGCAGGGAGAACGCGGGTGTCGTTCATGACAAGGGCATCACCAGGTTCTAGCATATCAATAATAGAGTGGAAGTGTTTATCCTGCATTTCTCCCGTCTCACGGTTGACGATGAGGAGTTTAGAGGCATCCCGTTTTTCAAGGGGGGTTTGGGCAATCAATTCCTCGGGTAAGTGGAAATCAAAATCAGCTGTATTCATATATCTGTTCATTCTTTCTAAGTTCTAATCTTATCCATTATAACATGTTTCAAGTATAGTCGCTCTTTTTTTAGAAATTAAATCGTTTTCACTTGACAAAAATTGGTCTATACCATATAATGAATATAGATTGAAATGGAGGATAAAAAGATGAAAGTTATTAAAGTTGAAAACCAAATCGAAGGTGGAAAAGTTGCTTTTGAGATTTTGAAGGAAAAATTAGCCAATGGAGCTCAAACCCTAGGACTTGCGACAGGAAGTAGCCCACTTGAATTTTACAAGGAAATTGTTGAGAGTGACCTTGATTTTTCAAATCTAACCAGTGTCAACCTTGATGAGTATGTAGGACTTGATGGAGACAATCCACAGTCTTATCGTTACTTCATGCAAGAAAACTTGTTTAACCAAAAACCATTTAAAGAAAGTTTCTTGCCTCGTGGGGTTAAGGATAATGCTGAAGCTGAAGTTGAACGCTACAACCAAATTTTGGCTGATCATCCAGTGGACCTTCAAATCTTGGGAATCGGTCGCAATGGACATATCGGCTTTAATGAACCTGGTACTCCATTTGACAGTCAAACACACCTAGTCGAACTTGACCAGTCTACTATCGAAGCCAATGCTCGCTTCTTTGAAAAGATTGAAGATGTTCCAACCCAAGCCATCTCAATGGGAATTAAAAATATCTTGGATGCCAAGTCAATTATTCTCTTTGCTTACGGTGAGTCGAAAGCAGAAGCCATTGCCGGAACAGTGTCTGGACCAGTGACTGAGAGTCTACCAGCAAGTAGCCTGCAAAATCACCCTGATGTGACCATCATTGCAGATGCTGAAGCCCTCAGCTTACTTGAAAAATAAAAAGTAATGTTCTATTGAACGCTTTCAACTCTTGTATAAATGGAAGAAAAAATCAAAATTAAACCGCATTTTTTCTTGACAATTATTCCTTTTACGTGTAAAATAGAATAGATCTTGAACTTGAAGGGAGTGAAAAAAATGTCTAAAACAGTAGTACGTAAGAATGAATCTCTTGACGACGCACTTCGTCGTTTCAAACGTGCGGTTACTAAAGCTGGTACTCTTCAAGAAACACGCAAACGTGAATTCTATGAAAAACCTTCTGTAAAACGTAAACGTAAATCAGAAGCAGCTCGTAAACGTAAAAAATTCTAATTAGAAATGAAAGGCTGGAGAAATCTAGTCTTTTTTCTTTTAATACTCTTCGAAAATCAAATTCAAACCATGTCAACGTCGCCTTGCCGTACTCAAGTACAGCCTGCGGCTAGTTTCCTAGTTTGCTCTTTGATTTTCATTGAGTATAAATAAATACTTCAAAGCCTGCAAAAATCTGAAATATCCTCCTACAATTTGATATAATAGAGAGAAGAACTCATTTGAAGGAGGAAATGATGTCGGTTTTAGTAAAAGAAGTGATTGAAAAGCTTAGACTAGACATTGTCTATGGCGAACCAGAATTACTTGAAAAGGAAATTAATACCGCGGACATTACGCGACCTGGTCTTGAAATGACGGGCTATTTTGACTATTATACGCCTGAGCGAATCCAGCTCTTGGGAATGAAGGAGTGGTCCTACCTCGTTTCGATGTCCTCTCACAACCGTTACCAAGTCTTGAAAAAAATGTTTCTACCTGAGACACCTGCGGTTATTGTTGCCCGTGGTTTGGTGGTTCCTGAGGAAATGTTAAAGGCAGCCAGAGAATGTAAGATTGCCATTTTAACCAGTCGTACAGCAACCAGTCGTTTATCTGGAGAGTTATCTAGTTATCTGGATTCACGTTTAGCAGAACGGACCAGTGTGCACGGTGTCTTGATGGATATCTATGGTATGGGTGTCTTGATTCAGGGCGATAGTGGCATCGGTAAGAGTGAGACAGGTCTAGAGCTTGTCAAACGTGGTCACCGCTTGGTAGCTGATGACCGGGTCGATATCTTTGCCAAGGACGAGATTACTCTTTGGGGTGAACCTGCTGAAATCTTGAGACACCTGATTGAAATTCGTGGGGTTGGGATTATCGATGTGATGAGCCTCTACGGTGCCAGTGCTGTCAAGGACTCTTCACAAGTTCAGTTGGCTGTTTACTTGGAAAATTACGATACACATAAGACTTTTGATCGTCTTGGAAACAATGCAGAGGAAATAGAAATTTCTGGCGTAGCCATTCCTCGTATTCGTATTCCAGTTAAAACAGGTCGTAATATCTCTGTTGTGATTGAGGCAGCTGCCATGAATTATCGTGCCAAGGAAATGGGCTTTGATGCGACGCGTTTGTTCGAAGAACGCTTGACTAATCTCATTGCTCAAAACGAGGTGCCTAATGCTTGATCCAATTGCTATTCATCTAGGCCCTCTAGCCATTCGTTGGTATGCCTTGTGTATTGTGACAGGCTTGATTTTGGCGGTTTATTTGACCATGAAAGAAGCGCCTAGAAAGAAGATCATACCAGACGATATTTTAGATTTTATCTTAGTAGCCTTTCCTCTGGCTATTTTAGGAGCTCGTCTCTACTATGTTATTTTCCGTTTTGATTACTATAGTCAGAACTTAGGAGAAATTTTTGCCATTTGGAATGGTGGTTTGGCCATCTACGGTGGTTTGATTACTGGTGCCCTTGTCCTCTATATCTTTGCTGATCGTAAGCTCATCAATACTTGGGATTTTCTAGACATTGCGGCGCCTAGCGTCATGATTGCTCAAAGTTTAGGTCGCTGGGGTAATTTCTTTAACCAAGAAGCTTATGGTGCAGCAGTGGATAATCTGGATTATCTACCTGGTTTTATCCGTGACCAGATGTATATTGAGGGGAGCTACCGTCAACCGACCTTCCTTTATGAGTCTCTATGGAATCTTCTTGGATTTGCCTTGATTCTGATTTTTAGAAGAAAATGGAAGAGCCTTAGACGAGGTCATATCACTGCCTTTTACTTGATTTGGTATGGTTTCGGTCGTATGGTCATCGAAGGTATGCGGACAGATAGTCTCATGTTCTTTGGTCTTCGAGTGTCTCAATGGCTATCAGTTGTCCTTATCGGTCTTGGTATTTTTATCATTCTATATCAAAATCGAAAGAAGGCCCCTTACTATATTTCAGAGGAGGAAAACTAAATGTTAGAAGTTGCATATATTCTTGTAGCCCTTGCTTTGATTGTATTTTTAGTGTATTTAATCATTACTGTACAAAAGCTTGGACGTGTTATCGATGAAACAGAGAAGACGATTAAAACCTTGACTTCAGATGTGGATGTGACCTTGCATCATACCAATGAATTGCTGGCTAAGGTCAATGTCTTGGCAGATGATATTAATGTCAAGGTAGCAACGATTGATCCACTCTTTAGTGCTGTTGCAGATTTATCTCTATCTGTTTCCGACCTCAATGACCATGCGCGTGTCTTGAGCAAGAAAGCTTCATCAGCTGGTTCAAAAACACTCAAGACTGGGGCAAGTCTGTCAGCTCTACGTGCCGCAAGTAAATTTTTCAAAAAATAAAAAAGGAGAATCCTTATGGGTAAACTATCCTCAATCCTTTTAGGAACCGTTTCAGGTGCAGCTCTTGCCTTGTTTTTAACAAGCAACAAGGGCAAACAAGTTTGCAGTCAAGCTCAAGATTTTCTAGATGATTTGAGAGAAGATCCTGAGTATGCCAAGGAGCAAGTCTGTGAAAAACTGACAGAAGTTAAGGAGCAGGCTACAGATTTTGTTCTTAAAACCAAAGAACAGGTTGAGTCAGGTGAAATCACTGTGGACAGTGTCCTTGCCCAAGCCAAATCATGTGCTCGTCAAGCGACAGAAGCATCAAAAGATCGATTCAATAATCTCAAGGAGCAATGGCAAGAAAAGGCCGAAACTCTTGATGAATCAGAAGAGATTGTTATTGACATAACAGAAGAATAAATCATCACCATCTCTGGACGGACTATGTATCTGGGGATGGTGATTTTTTTTCTCGTAGCCTGTCTTTGTGGTATAATAAGTACTATGCAGAAAAAACCAACGTCAGCCTATGTGCACATCCCGTTTTGTACCCAGATTTGTTATTATTGTGACTTTTCAAAAGTTTTTATCAAGAATCAGCCGGTAGATAGCTATTTAGAGCATCTGTTAGAAGAGTTTCAATCTTATGATATTCAAAAGTTGAGAACCCTCTATATCGGCGGTGGTACACCGACAGCTTTGTCAGCTTCTCAATTAGAGGTGCTATTGAAGGGCTTGACTAAAAACTTGGACCTGTCTGTTTTAGAAGAGTTGACTATTGAGGCTAATCCAGGCGACTTGGATGCGGATAAGATTGCTGTTTTGAAAAACTCGGCTGTCAACCGTGTTTCGCTAGGTGTGCAGACCTTTGATGACAAGATGCTGAAAAAGATTGGGCGCAGTCATTTGGAGAAGGATATTTATGAAAATATCGACCGTCTGAAACTGGCTGGTTTTGACAATATCTCCATCGATTTGATTTATGCACTGCCTGGTCAGACCATGGAGCAGGTCAAGGAAAATGTGGCTAAGGCTATTGGGCTGGATATTCCTCATATGAGTTTGTATAGCTTGATTTTGGAAAATCATACGGTCTTTATGAACCGTATGCGACGAGGGAAGTTGCCTCTGCCTAAGGAGGAAGTGGAAGCTGAGATGTTTGAGTACATCATCGCAGAGCTGGAGCGAGCTGGTTTTGAGCATTATGAGATTTCCAATTTCTCAAAGCCTGGTTTTGAAAGTCGCCACAATCTCATGTACTGGGACAATGCTGAATACTATGGCATCGGTGCTGGGGCATCTGGTTATGTCAATGGGGTGCGCTATAAGAATCATGGTCCCATTCGTCATTATCTAAATGCGGTTGAGGAAGGCAATGCGCGCATCACAGAAGAGCACCTGAGTCAAAAGGAGCAAATGGAAGAAGAAATGTTCCTGGGGCTTCGCAAGAAATCAGGAGTCTCCATGGCGCGATTTGAGGAAAAATTTGGAAGATCTTTTGATGGACTTTATGGAGAAATTGTCAAGGACTTGGTTCAACAAGGTCTCATGCAAATAGAGGGTGACCGCGTGCGCATGACAAAGAGAGGTCTCTTTTTAGGAGACACTGTAGCAGAACGATTTATTTTGGAGTAGGATGATGGGCTTAACTTATCAAATGAAAATGAAAATTCCTTTTGATATGGCTGATATGAACGGTCATATCAAGCTTCCAGATGTGATTTTGCTTTCCCTACAAGTTTCAGGGATGCAGTCGATTGAACTGGGAGTTAGTGATAAGGCCATTTTGGAGGACTATAATCTGGTCTGGATTATCACAGAATACGATATTGAGGTGGTTCGTTTGCCTCGTTTTGCGGAAGAAATTACCATTGAAACGGAAGCACTGAGCTACAATCGACTCTTTTGCTACCGTCGCTTTACCATTTATGATGAAACGGGGCAGGAGCTCATTCACATGATGGCGACCTTTGTTCTCATGGACCGAGACAGTCGAAAAGTTCATGTTGTCGAGCCTGAGATTGTGGCTCCTTACCAGTCTGATTTTGATAAAAAACTTATCCGCGGGCCAAAGTATGAGTCCTTGAACGAATCAATCAGCAAGGATTACCATGTCCGTTTTTACGATTTGGATATGAATGGTCATGTCAATAACAGTAAATACTTGGACTGGATTTTTGAGGTCATGGGAGCGAACTTTTTGACCCAATATATTCCCAAGAAAATCAACCTCAAGTATGTCAAGGAAGTTCGACCAGGTGGAGTGATTACATCGGCTGTTGAACGAACTGGACTGGAAACCAAGCATGAGATTACAAGTGATGGGGCTACCAATGCCCAAGCAATTATCACTTGGCAAGAAATGAAGAAGGATTAGAGAAAAATATGAAATATAAAGGCTATTTAATTGATTTAGACGGAACAATTTATAAGGGGAAAGATCGAATTCCAGCAGGAGAAGCTTTTGTCCATGAATTGCAAAAGCGGAATATCCCCTATCTTTTTGTAACAAACAATACAACCCGCACTCCAGAGAGTGTTCAAGAGATGTTGGCTCAGAATTTTAATATCGATACGCCCCTATCGACTGTCTACACAGCGACTTTGGCAACGATCGACTATATGAACGACTTGGGGCTTGAAAAGACCGTCTATGTCATCGGAGAAGCAGGGCTCAAGGAAGCCATCAAGGCAGCTGGTTATGTGGAAGACAAGGATAATCCTGCCTATGTGGTAGTAGGTCTGGACTGGCAAGTCGACTATGAAAAATTTGCGACAGCAACTCTAGCTATCCAAAAGGGTGCTCACTTTATCGGAACCAACCCTGACCTCAACATCCCGACAGAACGCGGTCTTTTGCCAGGTGCTGGTTCACTGATTACGCTGCTTGAAGTGGCAACACGAGTGAAGCCTGTTTATATCGGGAAGCCAAATGCCATCATTATGGACAAGGCGGTTGAGCACTTAGGTTTGGAACGTGAAGAGTTAATCATGGTCGGGGACAACTATTTAACAGATATCCGAGCAGGGATTGACAATGGCATTCCAACGCTCTTGGTGACAACAGGTTTTACCAAGGCAGAAGAAGTGGCAGACCTGCCAATCGCACCGACTCATGTTGTTTCGAGCCTTGCGGAGTGGGATTTTGATGAAAACTAAACTGACCTTTTGGGGCTCTATGCTCTTTCTCCTCTCCCTCTCAATCCTTTTGACCATTTATTTGACTTGGATTTTTTATCCGCTGGAAATTCAGTGGCTTAACTTAATAGATAGGGTCTATTTAAAACCAGAAACTATTCAGTACAACTTTCATATTTTGATGAATTACCTGACCAATCCTTTTAGTCAAGTCTTAGAGATGCCAGATTTTCGTTCGTCAGCAGCTGGTCTGCATCACTTTGCAGTGGTCAAGAACCTCTTTCACTTGGTGCAGATAGTAGCTCTAGTGACACTGCCAAGTTTCTATTTCTTTGTCAAAGGGATTGTGAAAAAGGGCTTTTTATCTTTATTCAGTAAGGGGATTTTGACTCTAGTAGTTTTGCCTTTGGTGATTGGTCTTGGGGGAGTTTTGATTGGTTTTGACCAATTTTTTACTCTTTTCCATCAAATTCTCTTTGTGGGAGATGATACCTGGCTTTTTGACCCAGCCAAGGATCCAGTTATTCTGATTTTGCCAGAGACCTTTTTCCTCCATGCCTTCCTCCTCTTTTTTGCCCTCTATGAAAGCTTCTTTGGTTTTCTGTACCTGAAAAGTCGTAGGAAGTAATACTAAAGATATTCTTATTTTGAGTAAATAAGTTAGGTATGTGATTAGAAATGATTGTCAAGAGTGAATTAACTAAATCTACATTGCCTCAATCGTTCGCAAACAGTCTATTTTTCTTGAAAAAATAGGCTTTTTTTCTAAAAATCCCTAGTCAAGCGCTTTATTTTTTTGTATAATAGAATTAGCAAAGTATAGATAAGAAGAGAAAAGCATGATTACACTATTTCTATCACCGAGCTGTACTTCATGTCGTAAGGCAAAGGCCTGGTTAGAAAAACATAAGGTGCCCTTTGAGGAGCACAATATTATGACCAGTCCCTTAACAAGAAAAGAATTGCAACATATTCTTTCCTTGACCGAAAATGGTACTGATGACATCATTTCAACTCGTTCAAAAATTTTTCAAAAATTAGATATTGATGTAGAGAGTATTTCGGTATCGGAATTGCTTCATTTGATTGAGCAGTATCCAAGTCTTTTGCGTCGTCCAATTATTATCGATGCCAAACGCATGCAAATCGGGTTTAATGAAGATGAGATTCGTGCTTTTCTCCCTCGTAGTTATCGTAAGCAAGAACTAAAAGAAGCAAGAATGAGAGCTGGTATTAGTTAATGAACAAACAGTATAGTTACCCACTAGATTTGTCGTGGAGCACTGAAGAACTTGCTTCAGTGCTTTCTTTTTTTAATGATGTTGAAGCTGCCTATGAAGGCAAGGTAGAGGCTAAAAAGTTACTGGACTCCTATAAGGGATTCAAAGCGGTCGTGCCAAGTAAGAGCGAAGAAAAACGTTTGGGACGAGAATTTGAAACAGTTAGTGGCTATTCGCTTTATCGAGCAGTTCAGGCTGCCAAGGAAAAAGGGGAAGGGAAGATTTCTCTTGGAAAGTAAATTTGAATTTGCCAAAGAGCTTGTTAAGAGAGCGGGCCAGTACATCCTTGACCATATGCAGGAAGACTTGCGTGTTGAAACCAAGTCCTCTCCAACAGATTTGGTGACCAAACTGGACAAGGAAGTTCAGGAGCTATTGGTTGGTGAGATTTTGTCTCGTTATCCTGAAGATAAGATTTGTGCTGAAGAAGGTTGTCTGCGAGCCTCGGTTCAAGAGGGCAAGGTTTGGGTTATTGATCCCATTGATGGGACCAATAATTTTGTCGCCCAGCAGGAAGATTTTGCTGTTATGATGGCTTATTTTGAAAATGGCCAGGGACAGTTTGGACTGATTTATGATGTGGTCAAAGGGGATTGTTATCACGGTGGTGGTAAGTTTCCGGTTTGTCGAAACGATAAGCCTCTAGCTCCTTTTAAACCAAAACTACTTGGAGATTTCCTTATTGCAGGGAATAGTGGCATGCTGGAAACCAATGAATGGGGCTTGGCTGATTTGAGTCGTGCGGTCCTCGGTGTTCGTGTCTATGGGAGTGCGGCCATTAGTTTTGCTAAGATTTTGTCAGGGCATTTGTTGACCTATGTCACCTATCTGCAACCATGGGATTATGCTGCGGCTAGTATTTTAGGGGAAAGTCTGGGCTATCGGGTGGTGACCCTTTCTGGTGAAGCTCCTGATTTTCAAACCAGACAACCAGTCATGATGCTACCTCTTGAGATGCTGGAGGAAATTCAGTCCTATATTTACGAAAGGAAAAGAACTTAAATGCAATTTCCAGAAGGATTTGTTGAAAAATATGAAGAGATACTAGGAGATGAGGCAAGAGATTTTCTTGCCTCTTTTGAGGAGGAAGCGGTTTCGGCCTTTCGTATTAATCCTTTAAAAGAAGCGCCAGTTTCCTTTCCTGATGCTATTCCTCAAACTCCTTGGGGACATTATGGGAAGGTTTCAGGGAAATCGCCTGAGCATGCTACAGGTTTGGTTTATTCGCAAGAACCCGCTGCTCAGATGGTTGCTCAGGTAGCCCAGCCCAGTCCTGGTATGAAAGTCTTGGATTTGGCTGCTGCACCGGGTGGAAAATCAACTCAGCTGGCAGCCTATCTAGCAGGGGAGGGTCTCCTTGTTTCCAATGAAATTTCAAGCAAACGGGCTAAGATTTTAGTAGAAAACATGGAGCGCTTTGGAGCGACAAATGTCGTGGTGACCAATGAATCTGCTGACCGCTTGGCCAAGGTTTTTAAAGGCTATTTTGACCTCATTGTCCTTGATGCTCCTTGCTCTGGTGAAGGGATGTTTCGTAAGCAACCAGATGCTATGGACTATTGGAGCTTAGATTATCCGAGTCAATGTGCTAGCTTGCAAAGAGAAATTCTAGAGGATGCGGTGACCATGTTAGCTCAAGGTGGTCGTCTGGTTTATTCGACTTGTACCTGGTCACCTGAGGAAAACGAAGAGATCGTCAAGTGGTTGCTGGAAGAGTATAATTTTGATTTGTTGCCAGTTGAACATATCAATGGAATGGTAGCTGGTATTGACCTGCCAGAAACGGCTCGTATGTACCCTCATCATTTTAAGGGAGAGGGGCAGTTTGTAGCCCATTTGCAATTTAAGGGTGAAAATCCAGCCCCTAAATATAAGGCAAGTAAGAGTAATCTCAGCCGTGAACAAGTGGCCTTGTGGCAGGAATTTGCACAAAAACATTTGCAGGTCAATCTAAGGGGAATCTTGCAGACTTTTGGTGACCAACTCTATCTCCTGCCAGAACTTTTGCCAGATTTAGGGAAACTCAAGATTGCTCGGAATGGCCTGCATCTGGGTACCTTTAAGAAGAAACGCTTTGAGCCTAGTTTTGCTCTTGGTCTAGCCTTGAAACCGAGTCAGGTCAAGCAGTCAGTTGAAATTGACCAAGAAGCGTTTGTAAAGTATGTGGCTGGAGAAACTGTTCAATTGGCGGAAAGTCTGCCAAATGGTTGGTACCAAGTTTTGGTTCAAGGCAATGGGTTGGGCTTTGCTAAGGTGACGGGAAATGTTTTGAAAAATTATTTTCCAAAAGGCCTAAGATTCAAGTGAAAATGCTAGTCAAAGTAGCTTGTCTATGTTATAGTGGAAGTATGGATTTTTTTCAAATTGTCTTTCATTTTAAGTCAAAATTGGTGGAGATGGTAACTAAGCAAATTTCTAGTTAAACCAAGCTAATACTCTTCGAAAATCAAATTCAAACCGCGTCAACGTCGCCTTGCCGTACTCAAGTACAGCCTGCGGCTAGTTTCCTAGTTTGCTCTTTGATTTTCATTGAGTATAAGAACTTCAGTTGGCTCCCAATTTTAAAAAAGAAAAACATAAATAAATAGTTGAAAAAATTCACAGCATTCACCATTATTTTCAAGGAGAAAAACAGTGAAAAAAAGGAAAAAACTCGCTCTATCCCTTGCGGCTCTTTTGCTAGCAGGTTCTTTAGCGGGATGTGCTAGCTGGATTGATCGTGGGGAATCTATGACAGCTGTTGGATCAACGGCTCTTCAGCCCTTGGTCGAAGCAGCAGCAGATGAATTTGGCTCTATGCACATTGGAAAAACAGTTAACGTCCAAGGTGGCGGATCTGGTACAGGTCTGTCTCAGGTTCAGTCTGGAGCCGTTGATGTAGGAAATTCAGACGTATTTGCCGAGGAAAAAGAAGGTATCAACGCATCCGCTCTAGTGGACCATAAGGTTGCTGTAGCGGGCTTGGCAGTTATTGTGAACAAGGAAGTTGATGTTGAAAATCTGACAACTGAACAACTCCGTAGTATCTTCACAGGCCAAGTAACCAACTGGAAAGAAGTCGGTGGGAAAGATCTAGCCATTTCCATTATCAACCGCGCGGCAAGTTCTGGTTCGCGTGCAACCTTTGATAGTGTTATCATGGATGGTCAATCTGCTGTGCAGAGTCAAGAACAGGATTCAAACGGGATGGTCAAAAACATTGTTTCCCAGACACCCGGAGCTATTTCTTACCTAGCTTTTGCCTATGTGGATGACTCGGTGAAACGCATGAAGTTGAATGGCTATGAGCCGATTGCAGAAAATGTTACAACCAATAACTGGCCTTTGTGGTCTTATGAACACATGTATACCCTAGGTCAACCAAATGAATTGGTGGCAGAATTTCTCAACTTTGTCCTCTCAGATGAAGCGCAAAGTGGAATCGTTAAGGGAATGGGCTATATTTCTGTCAAGGAAATGAAGGTTGAAAAAGATGCTGTAGGAACGGTGACAGCACTAGAAGGGAGTCAATAATGAATCAAGAAGAATTAGCTAAAAAATTACTCTCTCCCTCAAAGAACTCTCGTTTAGAGAAACTTGGAAAAGGCTTGACCTTTGCCTGTCTGTCTTTGATTGTCATCATCGTGGCTATGATTTTGATCTTCGTAGCCCAAAAAGGTTTGTCGACCTTCTTTGTCAATGGGGTTAACATCTTTGATTTCCTCTTTGGCCAAACTTGGAATCCTTCAGGTAAACAATTTGGTGCCCTTCCTATGATTTTGGGTTCCTTTATTGTCACAATCCTATCAGCCCTTATCGCAACTCCTTTTGCCATTGGTGCGGCAGTCTTTATGACTGAAGTCTCACCAAAAGGTGCTAGAATCTTGCAACCAGCCATTGAATTGCTAGTCGGAATTCCTTCCGTCGTGTATGGATTTATCGGTTTGCAGGTCGTAGTTCCCTTTGTCCGTAGTGTCTTTGGTGGTACTGGTTTTGGGATTTTGTCAGGGATTTTCGTTCTCTTTGTCATGATTTTACCGACGGTAACCTTTATGACAACCGATAGCTTGCGTGCTGTACCTCGTCATTATCGTGAAGCTAGTTTGGCTATGGGGGCCACCCGTTGGCAAACCATTTGGCGTGTGACCTTAAAGGCAGCGCGTTCAGGGATTTTCACAGCAGTGGTCTTTGGGATGGCGCGTGCCTTTGGTGAGGCCTTGGCCATTCAGATGGTAGTCGGAAACTCAGCTGTTGTCCCAACTTCATTGACAACACCTGCTGCGACCTTGACCTCTGTTTTGACCATGGGTATCGGAAATACCGTTATGGGAACTGTTGACAATAACGTTCTTTGGTCACTGGCCTTAGTCTTGCTCTTGATGAGTTTGGCCTTCAACAGTGTGATTAAATTGATTACGAAAGAAAGAGGAAAGAAAAACTATGCACGCTAAGAAATTAGATAAAATTGCAACAGCTGTCCTCTACTCGATTGCAGGGATTATTGTTGCCATCTTGGCATCCTTGATTCTCTATATCTTGGTTCGTGGTTTGCCCCACATCTCTTGGTCTTTCTTGACTGGCAAATCATCTTCTTACCAAGCAGGTGGAGGGATTGGAATTCAGCTCTATAATTCCTTCTTCCTTTTGGTCATTACCTTGATTATCTCTGTGCCCTTGTCTATGGGAGCTGGGATTTTCCTAGCTGAATACGCCAAAAAAGGTCCTGTGACCAACTTTGTCAGAACTTGTATTGAAATCTTGTCTTCACTGCCATCAGTGGTTGTGGGTCTCTTTGGTTACTTGATCTTTGTAGTTCAGTTTGAGTATGGATTTTCAATCATTTCAGGTGCCTTGGCCTTGACAGTCTTTAACCTACCTCAGATGACTCGTAATGTTGAGGACAGTTTGAAACACGTTCACCATACGCAGCGTGAGGCTGGTCTGGCCCTTGGGATTTCTCGATGGGAGACTGTGGTCCATGTGGTTATTCCAGAAGCTCTTCCAGGTATTGTGACTGGGGTTGTCTTGGCCTCTGGGCGTATCTTTGGTGAGGCTGCTGCACTTATCTATACAGCAGGTCAATCCGCTCCAGCCCTTGACTGGTCTAACTGGAATATTCTCAGTGTGACGAGTCCAATCTCTATCTTCCGTCAAGCAGAAACCTTAGCTGTCCACATCTGGAAAGTCAATAGCGAAGGAACCATTCCTGATGGAACAATCGTATCAGCAGGTTCTGCCGCCGTGCTCCTCATCTTTATCCTCATCTTTAACTTTGGAGCTCGCAAACTCGGAAGCTACCTACATAAGAAATTAACCGCTGCCTAAAGGAGAAGCCATGTCAAAATATAATTGGGATGAAAAGCATATCATCACCTTTCCTGAAGAGAAAGTGGCCCTCTCTACCAAGGATTTACATGTTTACTACGGTAAAAAAGAATCCATCAAGGGCATCGATATGCAATTTGAAAAAAATAAAATCACAGCCTTAATTGGCCCATCTGGATCAGGAAAATCAACCTACCTCCGCAGTCTCAACCGGATGAATGATACGATTGATATTGCCAAGGTCACAGGTCAAATCCTCTACCAAGGAATTGATGTCAACCGTCCAGAAATCAATGTTTATGAGATGCGTAAACACATCGGAATGGTTTTCCAACGACCAAATCCCTTTGCCAAGTCTATCTACCGCAACATTACTTTTGCTCATGAACGTGCAGGAGTCAAGGACAAGCAAGTCTTGGATGAAATTGTAGAAACATCTCTTCGTCAGGCTGCCCTTTGGGACCAGGTTAAAGACGATTTGCACAAGTCAGCTTTGACCCTATCAGGTGGTCAGCAGCAACGTCTCTGTATCGCTCGTGCTATTTCGGTTAAACCAGATATTCTCTTGATGGATGAGCCGGCGTCAGCCTTGGATCCGATTGCGACAGCCCAGCTGGAAGAAACCATGTTGGAATTGAAGAAGGACTTTACCATCATCATCGTGACCCACAGTATGCAGCAGGCTGCGCGTGCTAGTGACTACACAGGATTTTTCTACTTGGGTGACTTGATCGAGTATGATAAGACCTCTAATATTTTCCAAAATGCCAAACTACAGTCAACCAATGATTACGTAACAGGACACTTTGGATAGAAAGGAAACAGTATGACAGAAGCGATTTTACAGGTGTCAGACCTGTCCGTTTACTACAATCAAAAGAAGGCCTTGAATAGTGTTTCCCTATCTTTCCAACCTAAGGAAATTACAGCCTTGATTGGTCCATCTGGATCAGGGAAATCAACCCTCCTAAAGGCTATCAATCGCATGGGGGATCTCAATCCAGAGGTAACTACAACTGGTTCGGTGGTTTACAATGGCCACAACATTTACAGCCCACGTACAGATACAGTTGAATTGCGTAAGGAAATTGGTATGGTTTTCCAACAACCAAACCCTTTCCCTATGTCTATCTACGAAAATGTTGTTTACGGGCTTCGTATCAATGGAGTGAAGGACAAGCAGGTTCTGGATGAAGCAGTGGAAAAAGCCTTGCAACGAGCTTCCATCTGGGATGAGGTCAAGGATCGCCTGCATGATTCAGCTATCGGGCTTTCAGGTGGACAACAGCAACGTGTCTGTGTTGCCCGTGTCTTGGCAACCAGTCCTAAAATCATTCTCTTGGATGAACCGACTTCAGCCTTGGACCCTATCTCGGCCGGTAAGATTGAGGAAACCTTGTATGGTCTAAAAGATAAATACACCATGCTCTTGGTTACGCGTTCCATGCAACAAGCCTCTCGTATCTCTGACAAGACAGGATTTTTCCTAGATGGAGATTTGATTGAGTTTAACGATACTAAGAAGATGTTCCTCAACCCACAACACAAGGAAACAGAAGATTATATTTCAGGAAAATTTGGATAAGGAGATAAATGATGTTACGTTCTCAATTTGAGGAAGATTTAGAGAAATTGCACAACCAGTTCTATGCTATGGGACAAGAAGTGCTATCCCAAATCAATCGTACAGTGCGTGCCTTTGTTACGCATGACCGTGATTTGGCCAAAGAAGTCATCGAAGACGATGCAGAAGTAAACGAATACGAAGTGAAATTGGAGAAGAAATCATTTGAAATGATTGCCCTCCAACAACCGGTTTCTCAGGACTTGCGTACCGTTTTAACAGTCTTAAAAGCCGTATCTGACTTGGAACGTATGGGGGACCATGCCGTTTCCATTGCAAGAGCAGCCATTCGTATGAAGGGAGAGCAACGCATCCCAGCTGTTGAAGAAGAAATTAAGAGAATGGGGCGTGATGTCAAGAACTTCGTTGAAGCAGCCCTTGAACTCTATCTCAATGGTTCAGTGGATCAGGCCTATGAAGTAGCAGCAATGGACGAAAAAATCAACCATTACTTTGATAGCATTCGTGACTTGGCTACAGAAGAAATCAAGAAAAATCCAGATGCCATCGTTACAGGTCGTGATTATTTCCAAGTGATTGCCTTCTTGGAACGTATTGGAGACTATGCCAAAAATATCTGTGAATGGGTTGTTTACTTTGAAACAGGTAAGATTGTCGAACTATAAAATAGTTTCATTCTGTATAAAAAGGAGCTTGAAATCAATTGATAGCTCCTTTTATTGAATTAAAAAAATGTTTTTAAGATAAAAATTCAAAAAACACTTGACAAGCAACTTGGATAGCGTTATAATTATACAAAAATTAACAGAGAGGTTGTTTATTTATGAAATCAAAAAAATGGATATTTGTTTTATGTAGCTTTCTTGCAAGTTTCTTCTTAGTGGCTTGCCAGTCGGGTTCTAATGGTTCTCAGTCAGCTGTTGAGGCCATTAAGCAAAAGGGGAAATTAGTTGTGGCGACTAGTCCTGACTATGCACCCTTTGAATTCCAATCCTTGGTTGACGGGAAAAATCAGGTAGTTGGTGCGGATATTGATATGGCCCAAGCTATCGCTGATGAACTTGGAGTGAAGTTGGAAATCTCAAGCATGAGTTTTGACAATGTCTTGACCAGTCTTCAAACAGGTAAGGCTGACCTAGCGGTTGCGGGAATTAGCGCTACTGACGAGAGAAAAGAAGTCTTTGATTTTTCAATTCCTTACTATGAAAACAAGATTAGTTTCTTGGTTCGTAAGTCTGATGTAGAAAAATACAAGGATTTAACTAGCCTTGAAAGTGCTAATATTGCAGCCCAAAAAGGGACTGTTCCAGAATCGATGGTCAAGGAACAATTGCCAAAAGCTCAATTGACTTCCCTAGCTAATATGGGTGAAGCTGTTAATGAATTACAGGCTGGAAAAGTAGATGCTGTTCACATGGATGAGCCTGTTGCCCTTAGCTATGCTGCTAAAAATGCAGACTTAGCTGTCGCAACTGTCAGCTTGAAGATGAAGGACGGCGAAGCTAATGCAGTTGCCCTTAGAAAAAATAGTGCTGATTTGAAAGAAGTGGTGGACAAGGTCATCCAAAAACTCAAGGATGACGGTACCTACCAAAAATATCTTGAAAAGGCGGCAACCTTAACAGAAGTTGAAGAATAATACTCAATGAAAATCAAAGAGCAAACTAGGAAGCTAGCCGCAAGCTGTACTTGAGTACGGTAAGGCGACGCTGACGTGGTTTGAATTTGATTTTCGAAGAGTATAAGAAAAAAGCAGAGTTGGAAGTCAATCCAATTCTGCTTTTAAATAGTTTAAAACCTTTTCCAGATTTTCTAAGGATACCTTGGCAAATTGATAAGGGCAGGCATCCAAGTAAGCCTCCTCAAAGAAGTCCAATTTCAGCTGACTGTGTTTTAGGCTGGCGATTTTAGGATACTGTCTGAGGTCTAGCAATAAACCATCATGAAGCGGAAAGTGAGGAAGGGGACAAGGTGTTTTAGTTAAGATTTCCTCGATTTGTTTTTGGTAAGTTTCCTGATTGGACAAGCGAGCCAGACGATTTTTCTCAAATAATTGACTGTCAATATAGAGTGATAAGGCCTTTTGCATGATGAGGTTGCTGTCGTAGTCTAGGATATTTTTGTAGGCCACAAAGGCTTCTTTGATAGCATTTGGAAGGATAAGTGCTGTTATCCTCAGGGCTGGGAAGAGGCTGGTTGAGAAGGACTTGATATAAATGACGCGCTCCTCTGTATCTAGATAGTGGAAGGTCTGGCCCTTCTTGGAGTCCAAATCCCCCAAATAGTCGTCCTCTACGATATAGACACCATACTTGGCAGCTAAGTCAAGAATAGCTCGTTTGTCCTGCTCAGAATAGGAATGCCCCAGAGGATAGTGGAAGCGAGGAATGGTATAGAAAAACTTAATTTTTCCTGTTTTGAAGTGGCCTTCCAGTTCCTCCAAGTCAATCCCATCAATGCCTCGTTCAATCGTTTGATAGTCCAGACCTTGAGCAATCAAGAGACGATTCATCCGATGGTAGGTCGGCTGTTCCACCAAGATTGCCTTGGCTTGGCTAGGAAAGGATATTTGAGAAAGGATAAACAAGGCTTGCTGGGTTCCAGAAGTCAGTACAAGTTGATCAGCCTTGCAGTAGAGGGCTTGGTCAAAGAGCAGTTTATGAATGGATTGTCTTAAGTCTTCTAAACCTTCTTGGTTGTCATAGTAGTTGAAGAGGTAGTTTTCTCGGCCAATTAAGGTTTCATTGACACAGAGTCGGAAATCGTCATAGGCGCTGGCATGTTCGTCCGTAACCTCGATTTCTAGATCTTGATGTTGCCCTTGTTCTAGGACATAATAGCCACTCTGGGGCTTGGCATAGAGGTATTGTTCGTGTCGTAATTCCAGTAGGGCTCGTTGAATGGTATCCTTGCTACAGTGAAAGTCAAGGCTCAGTTGACGGATAGAAGGCAGGCGACTTCCCGTTGGAAAGCGTCCAGACTCGATACTATTTTTCAGATAAGCTATGACCTCTTGGTACTTGCTTTGTTTCTTCATTCCAGACCTCCCTTGATTTTGTTACATTGTACCCTTTTTTTTCCTTCTTGGCAATGTCTAGGGTGTTTCTCTCTTTCACATCTAGGGGCAAATGTGGTATACTTAGGAGTAACATTTATAGAATAACAGATAAGAAAGAGAATGGATAAGAACGTGCAGGAACCAGTGAAATTATTTCAATACAATACCCTTGGAGCCTTGATGGCTGGCCTTTATGGTGGTACCATGACGGTAGGAGAATTACTAGAGCATGGCGACCTTGGTTTGGGAACCTTGGATTCTATTGATGGAGAATTGATTGTCTTAGATGGCAAGGCTTATCAGGCCAAAGGATCAGGAGATCAGCCAGAAATTGTGGAAGTATCACCAGATGCCCTTATTCCTTATGCAGCAGTAGTACCGCATCAGGCAGAGGTTATTTTCCGACAGCGCTTTGAGATGACAGACAAGGAATTGGAAGAGCGGATTGAGTCTTATTATGATGGAGAAAATCTTTTCCGTTCTATTAAGATTCGTGGGGAATTTTCGCATATGCATGTGCGTATGATTCCTAAGTCAACACCAGATACCAAGTTTGCTGAGGTTGCAACCCATCAACCGGAATATAGTCGTGACAATGTGGCGGGGACCATCGTTGGTTTCTGGACGCCAGAGATTTTCCATGGAGTTAGTGTGGCAGGCTACCATCTGCACTTCATTTCAGATGACCTGACCTTCGGTGGGCATGTCATGGACTTTGTCATCAAGGAAGGCATTATCGAGGTGGGAGCAGTTGACCAGTTGGACCAACGTTTCCCAGTCCAAGACCGTCAATACTTGTTTGCTAAGTTCAATGTTGACGAGATGAAAAAAGATATTGAAAAGGCAGAATAGGAGACGAAAATGACCACTCATATTATCATTACCATGGTGCTGTTGCTGGCTCTCTTGCTAGGGAGTATTTGGTATACCAAAAAGAAATACCAGATTAATCTAGCTGTCTTGGGCTTGGGGGCTGTTGCCTTCTTTCTCTCTTCACAGATTCTAGAAAAATTGATTCATATCATAGTTCTTCATCCTCAAAAAGACGGTAGTATTGCCCTCTTGCAAGACCATCCGTTTGTCTATATTGTCTATGGACTAGCCATGGCAGCTCTTTTTGAGGAAACAGCTCGTCTTGTTTTCTTCAAATGGTTGGAGAAAAAGAGAAGTTTGGAAAAGGCAGATGCCTTGGCTTATGGATTGGGGCATGGTGGCTTGGAGTTGATTTTCTTAGGTCTTACTAGTTTGATCAATCTCTACATCGTTCTCTCAGCAGTTCAAACGCAAAATCCACAGGTTATGCAATTGCTGTCTGAAAATATGTTGAAAACTATTCAGTCGCTATCAGTCTGGCAGATTTATTTGCTTGGTTTTGAGAGAATCTTGGCGCTAGGTTTCCAATTGCTTTTGACTGTTTGGGTTTACCAAGCTGTTCGCCAGAAGAAATGGATTTATCTCCTAGCGGCCTATGGACTACATGCCTTCTTTGACCTGGCACCATCTCTTGCCCAAGTTGGCTGGTTGACCAATCCAGTCTTGATTGAAGTTGTCCTAGCACTTGAACTTGTTCTAGTCGCCTATGGAACCAAGGCAATCTTTTGCAAAAAATCATAAAAAGAGGGGAAACCTCTTTTTTTGTTTAAAATAAGCCCAAGATTTTTTAGGGTCGTCAAATGGTCTTAAAAATGGTATAATGGAATGAATTTTGTAAAAGGAAGAGTGTCATGTCAGTAAAAGAAAAAATGCTTGAAATCTTAGAAGGGATTGATATCCGTTTCAAGGAACCCTTGCATAGCTATAGTTATACAAAAGTAGGTGGAGATGCCGATTATTTGGTCTTTCCACGAAATCGTTTTGAGTTGGCGCGCGTTGTAAAATTTGCCAATCAAGAAAATATCCCTTGGATGGTGTTGGGAAATGCTAGCAACATCATTGTTCGTGATGGTGGGATTCGTGGATTTGTCATCTTGTGTGACAAGCTCAATAATGTTTCCGTTGATGGTTATACCATTGAAGCTGAAGCTGGTGCCAACTTGATTGAAACAACTCGCATTGCCCTTCGTCATAGTTTGACTGGTTTTGAGTTTGCTTGTGGCATTCCAGGGAGCGTCGGCGGTGCTGTCTTTATGAATGCGGGTGCCTATGGTGGCGAGATTGCCCACATCTTACAGTCTTGTAAGATTTTGACTAAGGACGGAGAAATCGAGACTCTGTCTGTCAAGGATTTGGCTTTTGGTTACCGCCATTCAGCCATTCAGGAGTCTGGTGCAGTTGTCTTGTCAGCTAAATTTGCTCTAGCTCCAGGAAGCCATCAGGTTATCAAGCAAGAAATGGACCGCTTGACGCATCTACGTGAACTCAAGCAACCTTTAGAATATCCATCTTGTGGTTCGGTCTTTAAGCGTCCAGTTGGACATTTTGCAGGTCAATTAATTTCAGAAGCTGGCTTGAAAGGCTATCGTATCGGTGGCGTAGAAGTGTCTGAAAAGCACGCAGGTTTTATGATCAATGTTGCAGATGGAACGGCCAAAGACTACGAAGACTTGATTGAGTCTGTGATTGAAAAAGTCAAGGAACACTCTGGTGTTACTCTTGAGAGAGAAGTCCGTATTTTAGGTGAAAGCAAGTAGAAAGCTGTAGTTGAAAAGTTGCTGCTATATCATGGAAAGGGGGTGAAAGCCTATCGTCAGTGCAGAAGAATGTAGGCAGTTCAGTCTCCTACACGAGGTAGTGGCGGCCTGACAGAGCCCTGATCTGTTAATCTATGAAAAAGAAGGAATAAATGACAATTGAAAAAACCAATTATTGAATTCAAAAACGTCTCTAAAGTTTTTGAAGACAGCAACACCAAGGTTCTCAAAGATATCAACTTTGAGTTGGAAGAAGGGAAGTTCTATACTCTTCTAGGCGCGTCTGGTTCAGGGAAATCAACTATCCTTAACATCATTGCAGGTTTACTGGATGCGACGACAGGAGATATTTTGCTGGATGGTGTCCGTATCAATGACATCCCAACCAACAAGCGAGACGTCCATACGGTCTTCCAATCCTATGCCTTGTTTCCACATATGAATGTGTTTGAAAATGTTGCCTTTCCACTACGCTTGCGCAAGATTGATAAGAAAGAAATCGAGCAACGCGTAGCGGAAGTTCTCAAGATGGTTCAGTTGGAAGGGTACGAAAAACGTTCCATTCGTAAACTCTCTGGAGGACAACGTCAGCGTGTGGCTATTGCCCGTGCCATCATCAACCAACCCCGTGTGGTCTTGCTGGACGAGCCTCTGTCAGCGCTGGACTTAAAATTACGAACAGACATGCAGTATGAACTGCGTGAACTACAACAACGATTGGGGATTACCTTTGTCTTTGTTACTCACGATCAGGAAGAAGCGCTGGCCATGAGTGACTGGATTTTCGTTATGAATGATGGCGAGATTGTCCAGTCTGGAACACCTGTGGATATCTACGATGAGCCAATTAACCATTTTGTTGCCACCTTTATCGGTGAGTCAAATATCTTGCCAGGAACCATGATTGAGGACTACTTGGTTGAGTTTAACGGCAAACGCTTCGAAGCGGTCGATGGTGGGATGAAGCCAAATGAACCTGTCGAGGTCGTGATTCGTCCAGAGGACTTGCGTATTACCCTTCCTGAAGAAGGTAAGCTCCAAGTTAAGGTCGATACCCAGCTTTTCCGTGGGGTGCACTATGAAATTATCGCCTATGACGAACTCGGAAATGAATGGATGATCCACTCAACCCGTAAGGCCATCGTGGGTGAGGAAATCGGTCTGGACTTTGAACCAGAAGACATCCACATCATGCGTCTCAACGAAACTGAAGAAGAGTTCGATGCTCGTATCGAAGAATACGTAGAAATTGAAGAGCAAGAAGCAGGTCTGATCAATGCAATCGAGGAGGAAAGAGATGAAGAAAACAAGCTCTAAACTCTTTGTAGTGCCCTACATGCTTTGGATTGCCCTCTTTGTCCTGGCACCCTTGGTCTTGATTTTCGGTCAATCCTTTTTCAATATCGAAGGCCAGTTTAGCTTAGAAAACTATAAATCTTACTTTGCGTCACAAAACTTGACCTACCTCAAAATGAGCTTTAACTCCGTGCTTTATGCAGGAATTGTGACCTTTGTGACCTTGCTTATCAGCTATCCAACAGCCCTCTTTTTGACCCGTCTCAAGCACCGTCAACTCTGGCTCATGCTGATTATCCTGCCAACTTGGATCAATTTGCTCCTCAAGGCCTATGCTTTTATCGGGATTTTTGGTCAAAATGGCTCTATTAACCAATTCTTGGAATTTATCGGAATCGGTTCACAACAGTTGCTCTTTACTGATTTCTCCTTTATCTTTGTCGCAAGCTACATCGAGCTTCCCTTTATGATTTTGCCGATTTTCAATGTCTTGGATGATATGGATAATAACCTCATCAATGCCAGCTACGACCTCGGTGCGACCAAGTGGGAGACCTTCCGTCATGTCATCTTCCCTCTATCTATGAATGGGGTGCGAAGTGGGGTTCAGTCGGTCTTTATCCCCAGCTTGAGTCTCTTCATGCTGACTCGTTTGATTGGTGGGAACCGTGTTATTACGCTGGGAACGGCTATTGAACAGAACTTCCTAACCAATGACAACTACGGTATGGGTTCAACCATCGGTGTGATTCTCATCCTGACCATGTTCATCACCATGTGGGTGACCAAGGAAAGGAGAGAACGATGAAAAAATTTGCCAACCTTTATCTGGGACTGGTCTTTCTTGTCCTCTACCTGCCAATCTTTTACCTGATTGGTTATGCCTTTAACGCAGGCAACGACATGAATAGCTTTACAGGCTTTAGCTTGAGCCATTTTAAAACCATGTTTGGCGATGGTCGCCTCATGTTGATTGTGACTCAGACCTTTTTCTTGGCCTTTCTATCAGCCTTGATTGCGACCATTATCGGGACTTTTGGTGCCATTTACATCTACCAGTCTCGTAAGAAATACCAAGAAGCCTTTCTTTCACTCAATAATATCCTCATGGTTGCGCCTGACGTTATGATTGGTGCCAGCTTCTTGATTCTTTTTACTCAACTCAAGTTTTCACTTGGCTTTTTGACCGTTCTATCTAGTCACGTGGCCTTCTCCATTCCTATCGTGGTCTTGATGGTCTTGCCTCGACTCAAGGAAATGAATGGGGACATGATTCATGCGGCCTATGACCTTGGTGCCAGTCAATTTCAGATGTTCAAGGAAATCATGCTTCCTTACCTGACACCGTCTATCATTGCAGGTTATTTCATGGCCTTCACCTATTCGCTAGATGACTTTGCCGTGACCTTCTTTGTAACGGGAAATGGCTTTTCAACCCTGTCAGTCGAGATTTACTCTCGTGCTCGCAAGGGGATTTCGCTAGAGATCAATGCCCTGTCTGCCCTTGTCTTTCTCTTTAGTATTATCCTGGTTGTTGGGTATTACTTTATCTCACGTGAGAAGGAGGAACAAGCATGAAAAAACTCTATTCATTTTTAGCAGGAATTGCAGCCATCATCCTGATCTTGTGGGGAATTGCGACTCATCTAGATAGTAAAATCAATAGTCGAGATAGTCAAAAACTGGTAATCTACAACTGGGGGGACTATATCGATCCTGAACTCTTGGAGAAATTCACAGAAGAAACAGGAATCCAAGTCCAGTACGAGACTTTTGACTCCAATGAAGCCATGTACACCAAGATCAAGCAGGGTGGAACGACTTATGATATTGCTATCCCAAGTGAATACATGATCAACAAGATGAAGGACGAAGATCTCTTGGTACCGCTTGACTATTCAAAACTTGAAGGTCTTGAAAATATCGGACCAGAGTTCCTCAACCAGTCCTTTGACCCAGGCAATAAATTCTCCATCCCTTACTTCTGGGGAACACTGGGAATTGTCTACAATGAAACCATGGTCGATGAAGCGCCTGAGCATTGGGACGACCTCTGGAAACCAGAGTATAAGAACTCTATCATGCTCTTTGATGGGGCACGTGAGGTACTGGGACTGGGACTCAATTCCCTCGGCTACAGCCTCAACTCCAAGGATACCCAGCAGTTAGAAGAGACAGTGGACAAGCTCTACAAGTTGACTCCAAATATCAAGGCTATTGTGGCGGACGAGATGAAGGGCTACATGATTCAGAATAACGCTGCAATCGGTGTGACCTTCTCTGGCGAAGCTAGTCAAATGCTAGAAAAAAATGAAAATCTACGCTATGTGGTACCGACAGAGGCCAGCAACCTTTGGTTTGACAATATGGTCATTCCCAAAACAGTCAAAAACCAAGATGCCGCCTATGCCTTTATCAACTTTATGTTGAAAGCCGAAAATGCTCTTAAAAATGCGGAGTATGTGGGCTATTCAACACCAAACCTACCAGCTAAGGAACTACTCCCAGAGGAGAAAAAAGAAGACAAGTCCTTCTATCCTGATGCTGAAACCATGAAACACCTAGAAGTTTATGAGAAATTTGACCATAAATGGACAGGAAAATATAGCGACCTCTTCCTACAGTTTAAAATGTATCGGAAGTAGGAGCTAAACGGATGAAAACGAATCAGTCAGCTGGTTCGTTTTTTTATGTAAAAGGCAATTTTTGTAACTGTATCTTTTTCTATTCTAGTTGCTTATTTTCTTGCCTAGTAGTATACTAAGCTTAACCTTACAGAAAGCGGTAACAAATAATGAAAATGTCTACTTTTTTCAAAAAAAGTTATTGGCCAGCCTTTTTGACTGTTCAGCAAACTGTTATACTATTCTTTCTAAAGGATGGTTTGGATCGACAATACCTAACAACTGATTCCATACATTTGGTGATAGGGTTCTTTATATTTGTAAATATTTTCGAAGCTATCTTTAACAATTCAAAACTTTGGAATAAAAGTTGGGATAAAAAGAGTGATAGCAGTAAGAAAAAATATATCCTGAAAAAGTAAGAAGAGATGTAGGGAATGGGTTATTTAAATGGGAATCATTTCCAGTTGACGCAAGCTTAAAAAAACGATATAATAAGAAAGTTGAGAATTGATTTTCAATCATCTTAGTCCAGAGAAATGGCGGTGCTGCGAGCCATCTAAGCTAGGAAGTCATGCTACTCAATTTAACAATTGCATAAGAATAAGAGAATGACAAGTTCATTGAATGAAGGTGGTACCGCGGTTTTTCGCCCTTCGTGATATGAGCTTGTCTTTTGATTTTTGGAGGTGTTGATGAAAACATTTCTTGTCAAACAAAAGTTTCGTCTTGGAGGCGAGCGCTTCGCTATCAAGGATGACAGGGGAGAAATCGCCTATCAGGTGGAGGGGTCATTTTTTAAGATTCCCAAAACCTTTACCATCTATGATGCATTTGGTAACCAAGTCAGTGAGATTAGTAAAGAGATTTGGACTCTACTTCCTCGTTTCGAGATTCAGCTTCAGGATGGATCGAGTTTTGTCATTCGTAAGAAGTTAACCTTCTGGCGGGATAAGTATGAGTTTGATAATCTAGGCCTTCGTATTGAGGGTAATATCTGGGATTTGAATTTCAAATTGCTGGATGATCGCGATCAGTTGATTGCGGAAATCAAGAAAGAACTCTTCCATCTGACCTCTACCTATACCGTAACGGTTCTTGAGGACGCTTATGCAGACCTAGTCATTTCCCTCTGTGTCGCGATTGACTATGTGGAAATGCTGGAAAGCCAATCACATTAAACAAGTAAATAAGGAGACAATATGAAACAACTATCTAGTGCACAAGTACGCCAAATGTGGCTTGATTTCTGGGCGACTAAAGGTCACTCAGTAGAACCATCAGTGAGTTTGGTTCCTGTAAATGACCCAACTCTTTTGTGGATCAACTCTGGGGTAGCAACCCTTAAGAAATACTTTGACGGGACTATTATTCCTGAAAATCCACGTATTACCAATGCCCAAAAGGCAATCCGTACCAACGATATTGAAAACGTAGGAAAGACTGCGCGTCACCATACTATGTTTGAAATGTTGGGGAACTTCTCTATCGGGGATTACTTCCGTGACGAAGCTATTACTTGGGCTTATGAGCTTTTGACAAGCCCTGAATGGTTTGATTTCCCAGCTGAGAAACTTTATATGACCTACTATCCAGATGATAAAGATTCTTATAACCGCTGGATTGAAGTGGGAGTGGATCCAAGTCACTTGATTCCAATCGAGGATAATTTCTGGGAAATCGGTGCTGGACCTTCTGGACCAGATACAGAGATTTTCTTTGACCGTGGAGAAGCTTTTGACCCAGAAAATATCGGTATTCGCCTTCTTGCAGAAGATATCGAAAACGACCGTTACATTGAAATCTGGAACATCGTTTTATCACAATTTAATGCAGACCCTGCTGTTCCTCGTAGCGAATACAAGGAATTGCCACACAAGAACATTGATACGGGCGCTGGTTTGGAGCGTTTGGTGGCGGTTATCCAAGGGGCTAAGACAAACTTTGAAACTGACCTCTTCATGCCGATTATCCGTGAAGTTGAGAAATTGTCTGGTAAGGTTTATGACCAAGATGGCGACAACATGAGCTTCAAGGTCATCGCTGACCACATCCGTTCTCTTTCATTTGCCATCGGTGATGGTGCCCTTCCAGGAAATGAAGGTCGTGGTTATGTTCTTCGTCGTCTTCTCCGTCGTGCTTCTATGCACGGTCAAAAATTGGGAATCAACGAACCTTTCCTTTACAAACTCGTTCCAACTGTTGGAAAAATCATGGAAAGCTACTACCCAGAAGTTCTTGAAAAACGTGACTTTATCGAAAAAATCGTTAAGAGCGAGGAAGAGTCATTTGCTCGTACCCTTCACTCAGGTCAACACTTTGCCCAAGATATCGTAGCAGACTTGAAAGAAAAAGGTCAATCTGTTATCGCTGGTTCAGATGTATTCAAACTCTATGATACTTATGGATTCCCAGTTGAATTGACTGAAGAAATCGCTGAAGAAGCAGGTATGACTGTAGATCGTGAAGGTTTTGAAGCAGCCATGAAAGAACAGCAAGAACGCGCGCGTGCGTCTGCTGTCAAGGGTGGTTCAATGGGTATGCAAAATGAAACCCTTCAAAACATCACAGTGGAAAGCCGATTTAACTATGAAGCATCACAATTGTCTTCTAAATTGGTGGCTATCGTGGCTGACAATGCAGAAGTAGAAGCTGTATCAGAAGGAACTGCCTCTCTTATCTTTGCGGAAACGCCATTCTATGCTGAAATGGGTGGACAGGTCGCTGACCACGGACAAATCTTGGATGAGTCAGGTAAGGTCGTGGCTACTGTGACAAATGTACAAAAAGCTCCAAACGGACAAGCCCTTCACACTGTTGACGTCCTTGCACCGCTTGCCTTGAACCAAGAATATACCTTGGCAATCGATACAAATCGTCGTCACCGTGTCATGAAAAACCACACTGCGACTCACTTGCTTCACGCTGCCCTTCACAATATCCTTGGAAACCACGCAACACAAGCAGGATCTCTTAACGAAGTCGAATTCCTTCGCTTTGACTTCACGCATTTCCAAGCAGTAACTGCAGAAGAATTGCGTGCGATTGAACAGCAAGTCAACGAGAAAATATGGGAATCTCTTGAAGTTAAGACAGTTGAAACGGATATTGACACTGCCAAGGAAATGGGAGCTATGGCCCTCTTTGGTGAGAAATACGGTAAAGAAGTTCGTGTTGTTACTATCGGTGACTACTCTATCGAGCTTTGTGGTGGTACCCACGTTGGCAACACTTCTGAGATTGGTCTCTTCAAGATTGTCAAAGAAGAAGGAATTGGATCAGGAACTCGCCGTATCTTGGCAGTGACTGGTAAGGAAGCCTTTGAAGCCTACCGTGAACAAGAAGACGCTCTTAAAGCTGTTGCAGCAACTCTTAAAGCACCTCAACTTAAAGAAGTACCTCACAAGGTAGAAGGCCTTCAAGAACAACTTCGTCAATTGCAAAAAGAAAATGCTGAGTTGAAAGAAAAAGCCGCAGCTGTAGCTGCAGGCGACATCTTCAAGGATGTGAAGGAAGTCAATGGTCACCGTTACATTGCTAGCCAAGTATCTGTATCTGACGCTGGTGCCCTTCGTACTTTTGCGGACAACTGGAAACAAAAAGATTACTCTGATGTGCTTGTCCTAGTTGCCGCTATCGGTGACAAAGTCAATGTTCTTGTAGCAAGCAAGACAAAAGACCTTCATGCAGGAAACCTTGTCAAAGAATTGGCACCAATCGTCGATGGACGTGGTGGTGGTAAACCAGACATGGCCATGGCAGGAGGAAGCAACCAAGCTAAAATCCAAGAATTGTTGGATGCGGTAGCAGGTAAATTGTAATCAAGTAAAGATCTATCCAGTAGGGTAGGTCTTTTTTAAAAAAAAGGAAATTTTTTAAAATTGTTTAACAATAATTTTATATTGCTGAGGAGGTGTGATATATAGTGGATTGAAATAAGATATGAACAAAGATATTAGGAAAGTCAAATTAATTTCTAAAAACGTTTTAGAATTCTTTGAGTACTATTCTAGATTCAATCCTTTATAGTTAGATTGCTATTCACGTATTTGATTTTTAATGTAGGGAAAGTTACATCTTCGAAATTATAAAGAGTATCTAAAACTAAATAAATTTAGCTCAATGAAGCCAAGAAGATTGTTTGTTTATTAAAATTATTGAATCAATAGGTTAATTCATCATACAAATAACAAATTCAGAAAATTAATAGAATAAATAATGATGTTAATTTGTTTTTATCAATTTATTTAAAGTTGAATATTTGCAATTTTATCTATTACTAAGATTAGTAAATATAATTTCTCTTCTAATTTGAAAAAACAGAAAAAGGATGTTATAATGAAATCGATTTCTCTGCTAATCAGATAGAGAGGATATAAGATATAATTAGAGGAAAGATTATAGTGTTACTATTAGTATGAAGGAAACAGGATTGTATATAAAAGATATTTTAGTAACTATATAAGATGGTAAAAACACTTGGACTTTTAGTTAGACTTTAGAACTTTAAAAATAAAGTGATTTGTTGTATATTGAAGATGAAATATTTAAAATTACTTAAAAATGATGGACTACGTTAGTTATGTTTTGTTATGAATGAAAAAGAGGTTAAAAATTATGAAGATTCAATTTAAAAAATTATTTGGTCGATTTGACTATAGTATAGAATTAAAAGAGGATGGGCTAACCATTATTACGGGTCCAAATGGATTTGGGAAATCGACTATATTAGATTGTATATATCAATTGTATAAAAAGGAGAATGGTATTCTGTTTTTTTTGAACTTAGATTTTGAAGAAGTATTTTTTTTAATATCTAATGAAAAGCAATTAAAAATCACAAAAAAATCCGGTGCTTTAGTAGTAAATGATAAAACAAATTGCTCTGTTAATTTTAAAAATATTAAAAAATATTTTGGGGATGATTTCTTTTTAAATAGATATTATAATCAAAATTATGACAAAAAATTTGCGAATAGGAAAACTATGGATAAAGATTTTGCTTATGAGTCATTTATAGAAAGTTATTTTAATATAGAAAAAAATTATAATAAAAAGCGTATTCAAAAAAATAATATTATGTTTGTGGGAAATGCTCTGAGAGAGTTTTCGAAAGAATTAGGGAAGGTATTTTACATAAGAGAACAAAGGTTGGTCAGTGAAGAATTTGATAGATTTGATGAATCGATATTAAAAGATGAGATTAAAGAATTGCCTAAAAAATTCAAACTTCTTTTGGATAGGAATAGTTCAGAATATTCCTCAAAGTCTAATGAATTAGATAGTTCTTATCCTATAAGATTATTTAATAATAAAGAAGCAATTACCTCAAAAGATGAATTCAATCAGAAAATAGAATTGATGACTGAAAAATTTCAAAAATTAAATAAGTTTGATTTATCTCGTGTTCAAAATTTGAGGAATTTAGAGTTTAAAGAAGAATTTGCAAAAGCACTAAAAATATATTTTGATGACTTTGATGAGAAATATCAAATCTATGAAAATTTTGTTAATCAATTAGAGTTATTTACCGATATAATAAATGATAAATTGGATTTTAAAAAGATTGAGATTTCAAGAGAAGAGGGTATTTTTATTGAGGATATTGATGTTAAAGGAAAGAAGCTTTCCCTGTCCCAACTGTCATCCGGAGAAAAACAGGAAATTATTTTATTTTATAAGTTGATTTTTGAGACTCCTGAGAATACCTTATTATTAATTGATGAACCTGAAATATCCTTACATATTGCTTGGCAAAAGAAATTTATGGACGATTTATATAAGATAATTAAATTCAAAAACCTGAATGTGATAGTTGCCACGCACTCTCCACAAATTATTAATCATCGTTGGGAGAATCAAATTGATTTAGGAGAGTTATATGAACAAAAACTCGATTAGAAAAAATCTCAAGCGAGAGGATATAGTTTCCGAAATTAGACTTTTACGTGGTGAAGACTATGAGAAAGAAAAGACTTTTGTGATAGTAGAGGGAGACGATGATTTAAAATTTTTTAAAAATAAATTTAATTCTAATGCATATGTATTCGAATCGTTTTCAGGATGTGATGGGGTTGAAGAAATTGTTAATTATTTTCAGAGTGATAAAAGAATTATTGGGATACGAGATAAAGACTATAGCAGTTTAACTTCAGGTGAAAATAAAATTTTTTTGTATGATTATCATAGTTTAGAAATTATGTTAGCTATGAATAATGAGTCATTTGAAAGTATATGTACTGAATTTTATTGTGGAGATAAGGAAGTATTTGAGTTGAGAAATAAAGTATTTCAAAAACTAAAGTATATAAGTTGTTTTAGAGAAAAAAATTTATCTGAGGGTTGGGAACTCATTACTGAAAATATTTCTATTGATGAACTGTATAGAAAATCAAAATTAAACTGTAAAGAAGACATTATAAAAGAAATAAATAGACCGTCAAAAAATAATTACGATTCAGAGAAGCAGTCTATTGTTGAGGAACATTATCATTTCGTTACAGATTTAAAGTTAATTACAAGAGGACACGATTTTTCTGAATTATTTAAAGTGATTTGTAACACTTCTGGAATTGAAAAAAATATTAAAAGTAAAGATGTTGAGTTAGTACTGAGAACTAGTTTCACTAAAGAGTCATTTAAAAGAACTAATCTTTTTAAGAGTCTTTCAGAATATGAAAAATCGTATGGACTTAACTTTTTAGTTGGTAGAAACATATATTAAATTATGATAAGTTGTAGATTTAAAATGATAATTAATTTAATAAAAAATTGTTTAATTAGTAGTTAGAAAAAGATTTTCTATTTTTTCACTTTAATAATCGTATCTTACGAATTTTTAATGTTTAACTTTAATTAGTTCAAGAAGCAAATGGTCACCGTTACATTGCTAGCCAAGTGTCTGTATCAGATGCAGGTGCCCTTCGTACCTTTGCGGACAACTGGAAACAAAAAGACTACTCTGACTTACTTGTCCTAGTTGCTGCTATCGGAGACAAAGTCAATGTCCTTGTAGCAAGCAAGACAAAAGACCTTCATGCAGGAAACCTTGTCAAAGAATTGGCACCAATCGTCGATGGACGTGGTGGTGGTAAACCCGACATGGCTATGGCAGGAGGAAGCAACCAAGCTAAAATCCAAGAATTGTTGGATGCGGTAGCAGGTAAATTGTAAGAAAACAAAGATCTATCCATTTGGGTAGGTCTTTTTTGTGAATACAAAAAAGCCAAATCCGTTTGGACCTGACTTGATTATTATGAACTATTAGATTGTATTGGCTGCCCAGACACTTACCGAAGCAGCTGAGACTGGAAATTGTCCATAACCTTCCTCATCAATTGTAACTTGACCTTGGTGGTTTTCAAGTAAATCTACAAAGGTTTGGTTAGCCCATTCTTGGCCGACAAACATAGACTTGCTGTTTTCTTGGTCATTTGAGATGAGGACTGCGATTGGGGATTGATTTTCAGCACCTGAACGTACCCAACCGATACAGTTAGGATCATCAAAGTAGTCATTTTGTTCTCCATAGGCCAAATCTTTTCGGATGGCTAGGAGGCGGTCAAGGACTTCTTTGAAATCCTGTTGAGCATACTGTCCTGAAATACCATAGTAGTCTCCGTAAAAGACACATGGAAGGCCATCTTGGCGTAAGAGAATGAGGGCATAGGCTGCTGGCTTAAACCATTCTTCAACAGTAGACTCAAGGGCCTGTCCTCGTTGGGTATCGTGGTTGTCGACAAAGGTTACAGCCTTGTAAGGTTTGAGTTCAACCAAGCTATCTGTGAAAATACCACGAAGGTCATAGTTTGCGCCAGCTTGACTGGCTTCAAAGAGATTCTGGTGGAGACGAACATCGACAAGGTCAAAGCGTTCTTCTGTTTTTTCAAGGTAGTCTAGATTGGCTTCCTTATCAGGATTCCAGAATTCACCAAAAACATAGAAATCGTCACCGTATCTTTCCTTCATATCTCGGATGAAATTGCTCATGAAGAAAGAGTCAATGTGCTTAACGGCATCCAAGCGGAAACCAGCTACACCAGTTGTCTCCATGAACCATTCAGCCCAGTCATAGATGTTTTGTATGACTTCAGGATGTTTAAAGTCTAGGTCTGCATACATGAGGTAGTCGTAGTTTCCGTTTTCGTTATCGACCAATTCCTCATTTGCCCAGCCCTTATTGTCACCTTGGATCAGATAAATCCCAGACTTACGGCGTTTGGCATCATAGTCTGTACCTGTGAAGTGGTACCAGTGCCAGTGGAAATCATTGTAGGTATCTTGGCGTCCATCGAAGGTAAAGTTAGTCCAGCCATTGATGGTGAAGGGTTCTCCAAGTTCAACTGTACGGTCAACTGGATCCACTTCGATAACCTGAAAGGCTTCCATGTGATCAGCAGCAGCCTTGTGATTGAGCACCACATCGGCCATAGGTTGAATTCCCTGTGCTTTTAGGGCTTGAATAGCTTGAAGATAGTCTTCTTTAAAACCATACTTGGTTCGGACAGTTCCTTTTTGGTTAAACTCGCCTAGGTCGAATAAGTCATAGACCCCATAGCCAACATCTTTTTCATTGGTGGCCTTGAAGGCTGGGGGCATCCAGACATGGCTGATACCGAGATCAGCTAGGTGTGGAGCATCTTCAGCCAGACGCGTCCAGTGCTGGCCGTCATGGGGCAGATACCATTCAAAGTATTGCATGAGTGTTTGATTTTGCATGATGTTTCCTCTTACTTGTCAATCTTGTTCTTTATTCTATCATAAAGTATCGGTTAGCTCAAACGTTTGCGTAAAATAGAAGACATGTATTTCAACTATTTAAGATAAAGTGTTGATTTTTAAAATGAAAGCGCTATAATTATAGTAAATTACATAGATAAAGAGAGGAGATTTCTCATGATTGAATTTCAAAATGTTAGTAAGTTGTATGGTGATAAAGAGGCCTTGAGCAATCTCAATTTGCAGATTGAAAATGGAGAGATTATGGGCTTGATTGGCCATAATGGTGCTGGAAAATCGACCACTATAAAATCCTTAGTCAGTATCATTTCACCCAGCAGTGGTCGTATTTTGGTAGACGGTCAGGAGTTATCGGAAAATCGCTTAGCGATCAAACGAAAGATTGGCTACGTTGCAGACTCGCCTGACTTATTTTTACGCTTAACAGCCAATGAGTTTTGGGAATTGCTTGCCTCATCCTATGATCTAACTAGTTCTGACTTGGAGTCTAGTCTAGCTAGGCTATTGAGCGTTTTTGATTTTGCTGAAAATCGCTATCAGGTTATTGAAACCCTTTCTCACGGAATGCGTCAGAAAGTCTTTGTCATCGGGGCACTCTTGTCTGATCCTGATATTTGGGTCTTGGACGAACCCTTGACTGGTTTGGATCCCCAGGCTGCCTTTGATTTGAAGCAAATGATGAAGGAACATGCACAAAAAGGCAAGACGGTCTTATTTTCAACCCATGTCTTAGAGGTAGCTGAGCAAGTCTGTGATCGGATTGCTATTTTGAAAAAGGGGCATTTGATTTATTGTGGAAGCGTAGAGGACTTGAGAAAAGACCATCCAGATCAGTCTTTGGAAAGTATCTACCTTAGCCTTGCTGGTAGAAAAGAGGAGGATACAGATGCGTCTCAAGGTCATTAAAAAATTAGTTGATATCAATATCCTCTATTCATCTCAAGAAGCTAATCTGGCTAATCTACGAAAGAAGCAAGCTAAAAATCCTGGAAAAAAAGTAAATGTTTCCGCTAGAGTCCTCAGTTCTTACATTTTTTCCAGTCTCTTGATGCTCATCATGTTTATAAATATAGCCTTTCGTTTTCCTTTTGAGGAAATGCCAAGTTTTTTTAGTAGCATGATTGCTATTTTACTGGTGCTTGCCTTTTCAACTTCTTTCACTGCATTTTACAATGTCTTTTATGAGAGTAAGGACTTGGCATCGTATAGGCCCTATGCCTTTAAAGAATCAGAGATTATAATTGCTAAAGGACTGTCTGTTCTCTTGCCAGCTCTAGCTGGAATTGTACCAATCCTAGCTTATTTTCTAGTCCTCTATATTAGGCTAGCTCCTTCTCTTTGGCTGGGCTTGCCTTTGATGCTGCTGTCCTTGGCCTTGTTATTTGTCTCTGTTACTTTAGTGATGGTAGTGGCAGTACATTTCTTGGCTCAGACTAGGGTCTTCAGAAAGTATCAGTCTATTTTTTCGAATGTGATGATTGGAATAGGAGTTCTCATACCTTTAATATTTGTCCTCTTTCTACAGTCGACTTTTGGAAGTATTGTTGACAAAGTTAGAGACATTCCATTTCTCCTTTATCCTCTTCATATCTTTTACAAAATAGCAGTGGAGCCTTTTTCGACAGAAGCCATACTGGGTCTGCTCGCTTGGATAGCTTTAACTGTTTTCTTGCTTTACCTGACCAAAAAGAAGGTTTTTCCTCATTTTTATGACGTGATTCTGCTTAACAGTGAGGAGAAGGTCAAGAAAGAACGTCGCAATAAGGAGAGAATTTCAACTACTAATAAAAAGGGCTTTTTCCGTATGGTTTTACGCTACCACCTCACCCTCTTGGGACAGGGAACTGGCGTGGTTACAGTGCTTTTTACAAGTGCTTTCCTTCCTTATCTCATGATGATTGGTCTGATTTCCAACATCCGAGATTCTCAGATAGTTCCAGACATTCATCCTCCATACTGGTTACCCTTGTTTTTTATAGCTCTCTTTATAGCAGTTGTCAATAACAATATCACCAGCCTGCATTCAATTGCCTTGTCCTTGGAGAGGGAAAATGTTGATTTCCTTAAGAGTTTACCCTTTGACTTTGCTCGTTATGTGAAAGTGAAATTTTGGATTATATTTGCTGTCCAGTCCTTTTTACCAGTTCTGACTTTGCTTGGTCTTTCTCTTTATTTAGGATTGCCAATACTTTCGATGATTTACCTTCTTGTGGCATGGATCCTTGCCAGTGTCATCCTTTCTTGCCACCATTACCTTAAGGACGTGAAAAATTTGTCAACCAATTGGAGTAACATTACGGACCTGGTGAACCGTTCAAATCGTATAGTAGCAATAGTTTTACTCTTAATTTATAGTGTTATCTTAATGATTTTAGTCATTGTAAGCTTATTCTTGGTTCAGTCTCTCTCCACTATCCTTGCCATCAGCTTGGGAGTAGGAGCTCTTATTCTCCTACTTGGTCTTGCTGTATTTAGCTATCATTACTATCTATCACGGATATTGGTAGAGATAGAAAAAAGATGAGATAGTTGGTTTCTTGCTTGATAAATTTTATAAAAAGAAATGCTCCTCCAAGACGGAAGAGCATTTTTTATTGTGATTCTCACACAATTACTTCCTAAGTTTTTATTAGTATTAGTATACCATTTTTTAAAACTAGAGTAAAAAAGCAAGGGTAGTTTCTTTTTTGAGAATTGTCACAAAATTTGCTATAATAGGGACTATGAATAGAATAAGAGTCAACAAAAGGGTTGAAAAGAAGCTCGCTAAGGGGCTAGTTTTACTAGAAGCTAGCGACCTTGCAGATGTTCATCTCAAGGATCAGGAAGTAGAAGTGCAGAGTCAAGATGGAAACTTTCTTGGTACTGCCTACCTTTCTCAGCAAAACAAGGGCTTGGGCTGGTTTGTCAGCACAGACAAAGTGACCTTCAATCAAGCTTTCTTTGAAACGCTGTTTAGACAAGCTAAAGAAAAGAGAAGTTCCTACTATCAAGATGAATTGACAACTGCCTTTCGTCTCTTCAACCAAGAGGGAGATGGCTTTGGCGGTCTGACAGTGGACCTTTATGGCGACTATGCTGTCTTTTCTTGGTATAACTCTTATGTTTATCAGATTCGCAAGGTTATCTCAGAAGCTTTTAGACAGGTTTTTCCTGAGGTTTTAGGGACCTATGAGAAGATCCGCTTTAAGGATTTGGACTATGAATCTGCCCATGTTTATGGTCAAGAAGCGCCTGACTTTTTCACTGTTTTGGAAAATGGTGTTCTGTATCAAGTCTTTATGAACGATGGCTTGATGACAGGAATTTTCCTAGATCAGCACGAGGTTCGTGGTAGTCTAGTTGATGGGTTGGCTATGGGTAAATCCTTGCTCAATATGTTTTCCTACACAGCAGCCTTTTCAGTAGCTGCAGCTATGGGAGGAGCTAGCCAGACAACTTCTGTTGACCTAGCCAAACGTTCACGAGAATTGTCTCAAGCGCATTTTCAGGCAAATGGGCTCAGCACAGACGACCATCGTTTTATAGTCATGGATGTTTTTGAGTATTTCAAGTATGCTAAGCGAAAAGGCTTGACCTATGATGTGATTGTCCTAGATCCGCCTAGCTTTGCTCGGAACAAAAAACAAACGTTCTCTGTGGCCAAGGATTATCACAAGTTGATTTCCCAGAGTCTTGAGATTTTAAATCCGGAAGGGATTATCATTGCTAGTACCAATGCTGCCAATGTTTCCCGCCAGAAATTTACAGAACAAATTGATAAAGGCTTTGCAGGAAGAAGTTACCAAATTTTAAACAAATACGGTCTTCCAGCAGATTTCGCCTATAATAAAAAAGATGAAAGTAGTAATTACCTCAAGGTGATTAGTATGAAGGTTAGTAAATGAAATTAATCGTTTCAGTAATGCCAAGAAGTTTAGAGGAGGCTCAGGCTCTGGATGCCACGAGGTATCTGGATGCCGACATCATTGAATGGCGTGCCGACTATCTGCCTAAAGAAGCGATTTTGCAGGTGGCTCCAGCCATTTTTGAAAAATTCGCAGGCCGTGAGTTAGTTTTCACCCTACGAACTCGCTCTGAGGGGGGAGAAATAGACCTTTCTCCAGAAGAATATATCCATCTAATCAAGGAAGTTGCGCAACTCTATCAACCAGACTATATTGATTTTGAGTACTTTAGTTACAAGGATGTTTTTGAGGAAATGCTGGACTTCCCAAATCTTGTTTTGAGTTACCACAATTTCCAAGAAACACCTGAAAATATGATGGAAATCTTGTCAGAGTTGACGAGCCTAAATCCAAAACTTGTCAAGGTTGCGGTGATGGCTCACACGGAGCAGGATGTCTTAGACTTGATGAACTATACACGAGGTTTTAAAACCCTCAATCCTGAGCAGGAATATGTGACCATTTCTATGGGCAAGGTGGGCAAGGTCTCTCGTATCACTGCAGATGTGACTGGTTCGAGCTGGTCCTTTGCTAGTCTAGATGAGGCAAGTGCCCCAGGTCAGATTTCCTTAGCTAACATGAAAAAAATTCGGGAGATTTTGGATGAAGCTTGATGGCTATACACGTTTAGCTGCCGTTGTTGCCAATCCTATTAAGCATTCTATTTCCCCCTTTATCCACAATGGTGCCTTTGAGGCGACAGCTACCAATGGTGCTTACGTGGCTTGGGAGATTGAAGCGGGTGATTTGGCAGAAACAGTGGTCAATATTCGTCGCTACCAGATGTTTGGCATCAATCTGTCCATGCCCTATAAGGAGCAGGTGATTCCTTATTTGGATGAGCTAAGCGATGAAGCGCGCTTGATTGGTGCGGTCAATACGGTTGTCAATGAGAATGGCAATTTAATTGGATATAATACAGATGGCAAGGGATTTTTTAAGAGCTTGCCTTCTTTTACAATTTCAGGCAAAAAGATGACCCTGCTGGGTGCAGGTGGTGCGGCCAAGTCCATTTTGGCACAGGCTATTTTGGACGGCGTCAGTCAGATTTCTGTCTTTGTTCGTTCAGTTTCTATTGAAAAAACAAGACCTTATCTAGACAAGTTACAAGAGCAGACAGGCTTTAAAGTGGACTTGCATACTTTAGAAGATATTCCTGAACTGCAAGCAAGGATTGCTGAGTCGGATTTACTGGTCAATGCGACAAGTGTAGGGATGGATAGTCAATCATCTCCAGTTCCTGAAAGCATAGTCTTACCAGAAACTCTTTTAGTAGCAGATATCATTTACCAACCCTTTGAAACACCATTTTTAAAATGGACCAGAAGTCAGGGGAATCCAGCGGTCAATGGTCTGGGAATGTTGCTCTATCAAGCTGCAGAAGCTTTTCAACTGTGGACAGGAAAGGAAATGCCGACGGAAGAGATTTGGCAGTCCTTAAAAGAAAAATACCAATAAAGAAAGGGAGATTCTCCTATGAAAATCAGAATCGATATTCCTCATCATCCTTATGATATTCAGATTGAAAAAGGCTGTCTGGCTCAGGCTGGTCAATGGTTGCGAGAACTCTGGCAACCGCAAAAAGTGGTTATCGTAACAGACAATCATGTAGCCTCTCTTTATGCAGAGAAGGTCAAGCTCAGCCTAGAAGATGCTGGTTTTCAGGTAGCAGTTTTTGACTTTTTAGAAGGTGAAGAAAGAAAGAATTTAACCACTGTTCAGAAAGTCTATGAATTCCTAGTTAAGCAGGGGTTGACTCGTAGCGATGGAATCGTGGCTCTTGGTGGCGGTGTCGTTGGAGACCTGGCTGGTTTTGTAGCCTCTACCTATATGCGGGGTATTCACTTTGTTCAGATACCGACTAGCTTGACAGCCCAGGTGGATTCGTCTATCGGTGGAAAGACGGGTGTTAATACTCCATTTGCTAAAAATATGGTGGGTACCTTTGCCCAACCAGATGGGGTTCTGATTGACCCACTTGTCCTTGAAACGCTTGGAAAGAGAGAGTTGATTGAAGGGATGGGTGAGGTCATCAAGTATGGCTTGATTGAGGATCCAGAACTGTGGGCTCTCTTGACGAAGTTGAATGGTTCTGTTGAGAGCATTTTGGAACATGCAGAGACCTTGATTGAACATTCTTGTCAGGTTAAGCGCAAGATGGTGGTTGAGGATGAGTTGGACAATGGTGTTCGCCTTTACCTCAATTTTGGCCATACTATTGGTCATGCCATTGAAGCGACGGCTGGTTATGGAAAAGTCATGCATGGCGAGGCTGTTGCCATGGGAATGGTACAGATTTCCAAGGTTGCTGAGGAAAAAGGCCTCATGCCAGCTGGCATTACCCAGTCCATCACAGAAATGTGTCAGAAATTTGGCTTGCCTGTTGATTATGAAAACTGGGATGTTGACAAGCTTTATCAGGCTTTGACTCATGATAAGAAGGCGCGTGGCAATACCTTGAAATTGGTCTTGGTGTCAGAGCTTGGTTCTGCAACCATCCACCCAGTTTCTTTGGAAGAGATGAAAGACTATTTGGTAAAATAAGGAGAACGTATGAGATATTTAACTGCAGGAGAATCACACGGTCCCCGTCTGACAGCTATCATTGAGGGAATTCCAGCTGGACTTCCTTTGACAGCTGAGGACATCAATGAGGATTTGAAACGTCGTCAGGGTGGATACGGCCGCGGTGGCCGTATGAAGATTGAGAGTGACCAGGTTGTCTTCACTTCGGGTGTTCGTCACGGAAAGACGACTGGGGCTCCTATTACCATGGATGTCATCAATAAGGACCACCAAAAATGGCTGGATATTATGTCTGCGGAAGACATTGAAGAGCGACTTAAAAGCAAACGAAAAATCACCCATCCTCGCCCAGGCCATGCCGATTTGGTTGGGGGTATCAAGTACCGTTTTGATGATTTAAGAAATTCTTTGGAGCGTTCATCAGCTCGTGAAACCACCATGCGGGTGGCAGTTGGGGCAGTTGCCAAACGCCTCTTGGCTGAACTGGAGATAGAAATTGCCAACCATGTCGTGGTCTTTGGTGGTAAGGGAATCGATGTTCCTGAAAATCTAACTGTGGCTGAAATCAAGCAGCGAGCTGCCCAGTCAGAAGTTTCTATTGTCAACCAAGAACGGGAACAAGAAATCAAGGATTATATTGACCAAATCAAACGTGACGGTGATACCATCGGTGGTGTTGTGGAGACAGTCGTCGGAGGCGTACCAGTTGGTCTTGGTTCCTATGTCCAATGGGACCGAAAATTGGATGCCAGACTGGCCCAAGCTGTTGTCTCTATTAATGCCTTTAAAGGGGTGGAATTTGGTCTAGGGTTTGAAGCTGGTTACCTTAAAGGTAGCCAAGTCATGGACGAAATTCTCTGGTCTAAAGAAGACGGTTATACTCGCCGTACCAACAATTTGGGTGGCTTTGAAGGTGGTATGACTAATGGGCAACCCATCGTTGTTCGAGGCGTCATGAAACCCATTCCTACTCTCTACAAACCACTCATGAGTGTGGATATCGAAACCCATGAACCCTACAAGGCAACAGTCGAAAGAAGTGATCCGACCGCTCTTCCAGCAGCAGGTGTAGTTATGGAAGCAGTTGTGGCAACGGTTCTGGCACAAGAAATCCTTGAAAAATTCTCATCAGACAATCTAGAGGAATTAAAAGAAGCGGTAGCCAAACACCGAGACTATACAAAGAACTATTAAGGAGTTCCTATGGCAAAAACAGTCTATATCGCAGGTCTTGGATTGATTGGAGCCTCTATGGCCCTAGGTATCAAACGTGATCATCCAGATTATGAAATTTTAGGTTATAATCGTAGTCAAGCTTCGAGAGATATCGCCTTGAAAGAAGGCATGATTGACCGTGCAACAGATGATTTTGCCAGTTTTGCTCCCTTGGCAGATATTATCATTCTCAGCTTGCCAATCAAACAAACTATTGCTTTCATTAATGAATTGGCCAACTTAGACTTAAAAGAAGGCGTCATTATTTCAGATGCTGGTTCGACCAAGTCAGCCATTGTAGATGCAGCGGAGCAGTATTTGGCTGGCAAGTCTGTTCGCTTTGTAGGAGCCCATCCCATGGCTGGTAGTCACAAGACAGGGGCTGCTTCGGCAGATGTCAATCTTTTTGAAAATGCCTATTATATCTTCACGCCTTCGAGCCTGACAAGTCCTGACACACTTGAGGAAATGAAGGATCTGCTTTCAGGTCTTCACGCTCGTTTTATCGAGATTGATGCCAAGGAGCATGATCGAGTCACTTCTCAGATTAGCCATTTTCCTCATATTCTGGCTTCTAGTCTCATGGAGCAGACCGCGGTCTATGCTCAAAAACATGAGATGGCAAGGCGCTTTGCGGCAGGTGGTTTTCGAGATATGACTCGGATTGCGGAAAGCGAGCCAGGTATGTGGACGTCCATTCTCTTGTCCAATCGTGAGACTATTCTGGAGCGAATTGCGGATTTCAAGGAACGTCTGGATAAGGTTGGTCAGGCCATCAGCAAGGGAGATGAAGAGCAGATCTGGAACTTTTTCAACCAAGCGCGTGAGCAACGTCAGGCTATGGAAATTCATAAGCGTGGCGGTGTGGATAGCTCTTATGACCTTTATGTCGATGTTCCTGATGAAGAAGACGTTATTTTACGAATCTTGGAATTACTACGTGGAACTTCCTTGGTTAATATTCATATCAACGAGGAAAACCGTGAGGATATTCACGGAATCCTACAAATTTCATTTAAAAATGCTCAAGACTTGGAACGAGCTGAGCAGCTAATAACAGAAAATACCGACTATACAGTCGTCATCAAATAAGGAGAAAATCATGTCAAATATTTACGATAGTGCAAACGAACTCAGTCGCGGTTTACGCGAATTACCAGAATACAAGGCTGTCAAAGCAGCTAAAGATGCGATTTCAGCAGATGCTGAGGCGAGCAAAATCTTTACAGAATATGTTGCTTTCCAAGAGGAAATTCAAAGACTAGCCCAGACAGGTCAAATGCCAGATGCATCCTTCCAAGCGAAGATGGAAGGCTTTGGCAAGCAGATTCAGGGGAACAGCCTCTTGTCAGAATTCTTTACCAAGCAACAACAATTGGCCATTTACCTTTCTGACATTGAAAAAATTGTTTTCGAACCAGTTTCAGAATTGCTAAAATAAGAATATTATGTTGTTCATTTTTTATAGGTATTTTTTAAACGTATGTTTATCATTGGTAACTACTGTATAAGCTAGAGCTATTAGAATGGTCTGTTTAATAATAATTGTGGGGATGAATGTCTTTACTAATAAACAAAATGCAAAACAAATTAAATAGGCTATTGAAAATCATAACTATAATACAAAACGAAATTGAAAGCTTATAACTGTTATTTTCTACTTCAATTGATAAGTTAGAAATTTTTGATGAGATAATAAATATAGAAACAACTATGAAAGAGAATGAAATTTTTATTATCGATAAATAGTAGATAAATGATGAACAATAGAAAATAGGAAAAAATATGTCAAAAAAATTAATTGCTCTAATAGGAGTTCCTGTAGGAATTATCTTCATCAGTATTATAGTGTTGGCAGGTTCGTACAATAGTCTTGTTAGCAAAGATGAATCTGTGAAACAAGCTAACTCGAAGATTGAAGTGGCACTTCAACGTAGAGCTGACTTAATTCCAAATGTTGTAAATTCTGTAAAAGGATATATGAAGCACGAAGAAGACCTCTTTACAAAGATTGCGGATGCTCGTTCTAAGATTGGATCAGGAAATAAAGAAACAAAAAATGAAGGGGAGAGCGAATTAACTTCTGCCATTTCTCGATTGCTAGTTGTTCAAGAAAATTATCCTGAGTTAAAAGCTGATACACAAGTGTCTTCTCTAATTTCAGAGCTTGAGGGAACTGAAAATCGTTTGTTCGTTGCTCGTAAAGATTACAACGATACTGCAACAGAATATAATAAGACCATTAGACGTTTTCCCACTAATATGATAGCTAGTTTGTTTGGTTTCCAAAGAGCTGAGTTAATTGAAGCAGAGAAAGATGCAAAGGTTGTCCCTAAAGTCAATTTAACTGATTAGTCTTGTGGGGTATCTCCTATGAAAAAGTTACTTTTACTCTTAATTACCCCTTTATTCTTTTTTATGCCTCTTGTTGCGGCTAATATAGCTGTTCCAGATCGTCCTTTAAATGGTATTTACGATCCTAACGGTTATTTAACTACTAGTGTTGCAGAAACGTTAGAGAGTATGAATTCTGGAAGTGAAACCCAAGTAGGTATTTACATTGTAGATACTCTGGACGGTTCCAGTATCGAAGAGGTAGCCAATGAGGTTGCACGCAAATGGAAAGTTGGGAAACAAGATTCCAACAGTGGAATTTTAATTGCTATTGCTATAAAGGATAGAAAGTTTCGTATTGAAACATCCAACGAAGCAGCAATTTGGCTTACTGACTCTATGGCCAGTTCCTTACTAAATGATTCTAAGCCATACATGAAAGAAGGGAAATATACTGATGCCCTTAACAAAATTCTAGTAGGCATTTCTAAAGCGGAGTCTAGAAAAGCTGAAATCATAAACAAGAAGGAAAATAATCGACTTCCAAAAAGCTATGAAAAATCATTAAAAAATAATGAAGGCTTTAGTAAGTACTTCGATTACATTCCATTTCCGATATTGTTCTATCTGTTGTTCTTTCTTTTACTAAGTTTAGCAACGTGGATCAAGTACTTAAAAAGATGCCGCTTTTCTAAGTATGAGTACGAGGGAAAAGGCAAGCTGTATCCAGATTTTCCTGACTTTGTACCTAATGATACGTGGACTGAAGAACGTAAATCTGACTATAAAAAAAATAAGCGTTTAATTAGGTCTCGATATCAGTACGAAGGATATAACAAGCTATATCCAGACTCAAAAGGTTTTCTACCTAATGACACTTGGACTCCATTACTTATAGAAGCATACTACGCAGAAGTTGAAAGAAAGCAACTAGATAGGCTCAATCGCTCTCAATACTCTTATAATGGGAAGGGGAAACTCTACCCAAACGATAACGATTTTGTGAGGAATGCTTCTTGGACTTCCGAGCTCACAAAAAGCTACTATGCTTCACAAAGAGCACAGTCAGATTCTTCTTCCTCTAGATATGATTCTGGTAGTTCTAGTTCATCTTGGTCTTCAGATGATTGGGGTGGCGGTGGATTTGATGGTGGTGGTTCTTCAGATAGTTGGTAAATTGAAAATGAAAAAGAATTGCTAAAATAAGAAAATAACTATCATAAAGTCAGGAATTTTTAAGGAATTTCTGGCTTTTTATGATAAAATAGGTAAAAGTATTGCAAGTATGAGGTCCAGTATGAAACTAAAAACAAACATTAGCCACTTACACGGCAGTATCCGAGTTCCAGGTGACAAGTCTATCAGCCATCGTTCCATTATCTTTGGAAGTTTGGCTGAGGGTGAGACCAAGGTTTATGATATATTACGTGGCGAAGACGTCCTTTCGACCATGCAAGCCTTTCGTGACCTTGGTGTTGAGATTGAGGATAAAGATGGGGTTATTACCATACAAGGTGTGGGTATGGATGGCTTAAAAGCTCCGCGAAATGCCCTTGATATGGGAAATTCTGGAACCTCGATTCGCCTGATTTCAGGTGTTCTTGCTGGTGCAGACTTTGAAGTAGAGATGTTTGGAGATGATAGTCTTTCCAAACGTCCTATGGACCGTGTGACGATTCCATTGAAAAAAATGGGCGTCAGCATTTCGGGACAAACTGAGCGAGACCTGCCTCCTCTTCACTTAAAAGGGACGAAAAACCTAAGACCTATTCATTATGAGTTGCCAATTGCTTCTGCCCAAGTCAAGTCAGCTTTGATGTTTGCAGCTTTGCAGGCTCAGGGGGAGTCTGTTATTATCGAAAAAGAGTGCACCCGTAATCATACTGAAGATATGTTACAACAATTTGGTGGTCATTTAAGTGTGGAGGGCAAAAAAATCACAGTCCACGGGCCACAAAAATTGTCAGGACAAAAGGTGGTTGTTCCAGGAGATATTTCCAGTGCAGCCTTTTGGTTGGTCGCAGGTTTGATTGTTCCAAATTCTCGTGTGGTGCTTAATAATGTGGGCATCAACGAAACGCGTACTGGTATTATTGATGTCATTCGTGCCATGGGTGGAAAACTAGAAATAACTGAAATTGACCCAGTCGCTAAATCTGCAACCTTAACTGTTGAGTCTTCTGACTTGAAAGGAACAGAGATTGGTGGTGCCTTGATTCCACGCTTGATTGATGAATTGCCAATTATCGCCCTACTTGCGACCCAAGCCCAAGGTGTAACAGTTATCAAGGATGCTGAGGAACTCAAGGTTAAGGAAACAGACCGTATTCAGGTTGTGACAGACGCCCTAAATAGTATGGGAGCAGATATCACACCTACAGCAGATGGAATGATTATCAAAGGAAAATCAGCCCTTCACGGTGCTAGAGTCAATACTTTTGGAGACCATCGTATCGGAATGATGATAGCCATTGCAGCCCTTTTGGTTGCTGATGGAGAGGTGGAGCTTGACCGTGCAGAAGCCATCAATACCAGCTATCCTAGCTTCTTTGATGATTTGGAGAACTTGATTCATGGCTAAGGTGTTACTAGGCTTTATGGGTGCTGGCAAATCGACTATTGCAAGAGGCTTGGATCCTAACTACCTTGATATGGATGCTCTGATTGAGAAGCGTTTAGGCATGTCCATTACGAATTTTTTCGCTGAAAAGGGAGAAGAGGCCTTTCGTCGGATAGAATCAGAAGTTCTAGCTGATTTACTACAAACAGACCAAGTTGTGTCAACTGGTGGAGGAGTGGTTATTTCTCAGAGAAATCGTGACTTACTGAAAACTAATTCTGATAACATCTACCTGAAAGCAGACTTTGAAACTCTCTACCAACGTATCGCAGCTGATAAGGACAATCAGCGCCCGCTTTTTCTAAATAATAGCAAGGAAGAACTTGCAGCTATTTTCCAAGAACGACAGGCTTGGTATGAGGAAGAGGCCAGTCGGGTTTTGGATGTGACCAAGCTAAGTCCAGAGGAAATTATAGAGGAACTGAGATGAAAATTGCTTATCTAGGTCCCAAGGGATCATTTTCACACCATGTTGTGCAGACAGCTTTTCCTCATGAGGAATTGCAGGCTTTTGCCAACATTACAGATGTCATCAAGGCCTATGAGCAAGGCTTGGTGGACTATTCTGTGGTGCCAGTTGAAAATTCTATCGAGGGTAGTGTTCATGAAACCTTGGACTACCTTTTTCATCAGGCTCGCATTCAAGCAGTGGCAGAAATTGTTCAGCCTATTCATCAGCAGTTAATGGTGGTTCCGGGTCATACTAAGATTGAAAAGATTTTTTCTCATCCACAGGCTTTGGCTCAGGGAAAGAAATTCATCGATGAACAGTATCCAGAGGCCCAAATCGAGGTAACTGCTAGTACAGCCTATGCGGCCCGCTTTATTTCAGAACATCCAGATCAACCCTTTGCGGCTATTGCGCCTAGAAGTTCTGCTGAAGAATATGGCTTAGAACTGATTGCTGAAGATATTCAGGAAATGGAAGCCAATTTCACACGTTTCTGGGTTCTGGGAGCTGAAGGTGCAGCTATTCCCTTGCAAGCACAAACTGAAAAAATGAGTTTGGCCCTGACCTTACCTGACAACCTTCCAGGTGCACTCTACAAGGCTCTTTCGACCTTTGCTTGGCGAGGAATTGACCTGACAAAAATTGAAAGTCGTCCACTCAAGACAGCGTTGGGCGAATACTTTTTCATTATCGATGTGGACTATACTGATAAGGACTTGGTTCACTTTGCCCAAAAAGAATTAGAAGCCATTGGAATCCAGTATAAAGTACTGGGCGCCTATCCTATTTATCTAATATCAGACCACGGAAAGGAGAGAAGATGAGTAAAGAAAATCCCTTAAGTCATCATGAGCAGTTACGTTATGACTATCTTTTTAAGAACATTCATTACCTCAATGAGCGAGAGAAAAAAGAGTTTGCTTACCTGCAAGGTAAGTTAAATATGGCTAGTGGTAGTGAAGTTTCTCCAGAAATTCATAATGAAAATCACGATATGGAAAAGTCTTTCACGGAATCAGTCAATCAGTCTCCTCTTCCATCCTATGGTAACCGTAGTCGTGCAAAAAAATACCAGAAAAGCCATTCTCTTCCAAAGGTTAAGTCCAAAAAACGTAAGATTCGTTGGGGGCGCATTTTTGCAGGATTGCTTGCTCTTCTAGCCTGTGTCGGTTTTGGCATGATTTTTATGTTCCTAAAAGGTTATTCAAATGCGGATCCAACCAAACCTGCCAATGCTAAGGCAGCTCAAGTAGAAGTTTTTCATGGTCAAGATACCAAGGATGGGGTTAATATTTTGATTATGGGGACGGATGGACGGATTGGCCAAAATAGTGCTGAAACAAGAACGGACTCTATTATGGTCTTAAACGTTGGTGGCTCAGATAAGAAAATTAAGCTGGTCAGCTTCATGCGTGATAACTTAGTTTATATTGATGGATATAGTAAGATTATCAATGGGAAGAAACAAACAGATAACAAGTTAAATGTAGCCTATGAACTAGGGGAACAAGAAGGCCAAAAAGGAGCAGAAATGGTTCGCCAAGTATTGAAAGATAATTTTGACTTGGACATTAAGTACTATGCCTTGGTTGATTTTCAGGCCTTCGCAACCGCTATTGACACTCTCTTCCCTGATGGGGTGACGATTGATGCCAAATTCTCAACCTTAGAAGGTCAACCTTTAACCGAAGCTACGGTGGGAGATGACTTGCATGCTACAGAGACAGAGTCTCCAACCCAGACTATCAAAGTTGGGAAACAGCAGATGAACGGTTCAACCTTGCTCAATTATGCACGTTTTCGTGATGATGATGAAGGTGATTATGGTCGTACCAAGAGACAACAGCAAGTGTTGACAGCTGTTCTACAGCAACTCAAGGATCCAACTAAACTCTTTACTGGATCAGAAGCACTTGGTAAGGTCTTTGGCATGACATCTACGAATGTTCCTTATAGTTTCTTATTGACCAATGGCTTATCCTTCCTAGATGGAGCGCAAAATGGTATAGAGAGATTAACAGTTCCAGAACTGGGTGATTGGGTTGATGATTACGATGTTTATGGAGGGCAGGCACTCTTAGTAGACCAAAATAAATATCAAACTAAACTTTCTCAGATGGGAATGAGATAAGATAAGACAAAATTCCAAATAAAAAACTATACTTTAAATATAAAATAACGATCCTTGGGCAATAGTCCCTTATCTCCAAAAAAAGCAACGGATTTGCCGTTGCTTTTTTACATGGTTGCGATAGTCTTTGTAAAATAGAATTGCTTAATAAACCATTTAGAAAGTCTATCCCATGCATTTTCACTATAACACAAATCAAACAACTTTACCACTAGAAGTCAGTTCTTTCTTGCCACAAGAGCATCTCGTCTTTACTATTGAAAAAGTGGTGAATACCTTGGAAGATTATCACTTTGACGCCTTCTATCATTCCTTTGGTCAGCCGTCTTATCACCCTAAAATGTTTGTATCTACTCTTTTATTTTCCTATTTACAAGAGATTTTCTCTGGTCAAGAAATTGCTAATGAAGAGTATACAAGTTATTCTGAAACAGATCCTTTGAAAATCAAAAACGATAAAAGAAAGAAACCCATAGGTACAGTCCGTCAGGTGATTGAAAACGAGACTGGATTGAAGGTTTACGTAGTTGAGAGTTCAGACCGATCTTTATGGTATACTATAAGTAAATCAGCGCATGATATATTTGTAAAATAACATAAGGGAGATGTCATGAAGTCATTAAAAATTGTAGGAATTGTTTTAGCTAGTTTGTTGGTTATCGTTGGATTAAGCATAGGAGGATATAAAGTAATGAAACAAGTAGAACAAGATGAGATGGTGAAAATTGTAGAGAGTGAGGAAGTCAAAAAGATTGTTGAAAATAAACTTAAATATCTAGATAGTGAGGCCTTAACAAAAGAAGGTACAATAAAATCGTATGAAATTGATATCGACTCAATTAAGCATAATCCCATGGGTGGTATTGATTTTAAAGTATATGTAAATTCAGATAAAAAACTAAGAGTAATGTATGGACTAGAGAAAGATAACAATACCGGAAAAATTGAATATTCAGGTGGCGGTTATTCTGCTCAACTTGCAGAATTGTTAAAGAAGGTGAAAAAATGATTCAAAACTATACGGAACATGATAGACAAAAAATTGCTGCTAGAGAATATACGGAGTATATGAAAGATGATCCAATTGATATTGGAACTGATAAAAATCCTAATGTAATCGGTACAGTCCGTCAGGTGATAGAAAACGAGACTGGATTGAAGGTTTACGTAGTTGAGAGTTCAGACCAATCTTTATGGTATACTATAAGTAAATCAGTACATGGTATATTTGTAAAATAACATAAAGGAGATATCATGAGGTTATTAAAAATTGTAGGAATCGTTTTAGCTAGTTTATTAGTTATCGTTGGGTTAAGCATAGGAGGATATAAAGTGATGAAACAAGTAAAATACGATGAGATGGTGAGAATTGTCAAGGGTGAGGAAGTCAAAAAGATCATAGAGGATGATTTGAAAGAAATGGACCAATTTTCTTTAACAAATAAAGGGAAAATAAAGTCTTATCAAATTGATGATAAATCCATCAAACATAGTCCAATGGGAGGGCTCAAATTTAAAATTTATATAAATAATGACGAAGAATTATATGTATTTTTCACTATTAATAAAGATAAAAAAAGTGGAAAGTTAGTTAATGATAGCGGAGGAAACTCTGCTAAATTTGAAAAAATGATAACGGAGGAGAAAAGTGAATAGGCAGTATAGTGATCATGAACGTCAAAAAATTGCTAATGAAGAGTATACAAGTTATTCTGAAACAGATCCCTTGAAAATCATAAACGACAAAGGAAAGAAAGAAACCATCGGTACAGTCCGTCAGGTGATAGAAAACGAGACAGGGTTGAAAGTTTATGTAGTTGAGAGCTCAGACAAATCTGAAGTGTTTGTTCTCTATGAGGGTTCTAAGGAGCCGGGCAAAGAAGGATGGGAAGTGGATTGGAAAGTCAATGATATTCCTATGGCGAAAAATATCATAACCCAAAAGAAAGAAGTGACACCTCAGTTAGAATCAGCGGCTACAACCTTGAATAACGTATTAGAAAATTATCCGAACGCTAAAATCTCAGTTTATGCTCACTCTCTTGGCTCCATGAACGCGCAATACGCCCTAGCTAATGTTAGGGACATTTCACGTATTTCAGGAGCATACATCTACCAAGGACCGAATATCTATCCGGTCTTGACAGAAGAACAGCGGCAACGTGTGGATGCGATGAAATACCGGATTCATAATTATATCGATCAACGAGATACAGTTCCAATCGGATATCCCAAGGATGCTCCAGGATATAAAGCAGAATTAAACAGTAAAAATGCTGTTGGAATAGTTCATCATGTAGATTCGAACTTTAACTGGGATCCTGTCGTAGCACAACACATGTGGGGCGGTTATGTATTTAATGAAGATGGTAGTCTCAGAATCAAAAAAGATACCTCATCTTTTGAAAAACGTTATTCATATGGTTTAGATAAGGTTTCCAGTGGCTTGTATTCCTATGCAAAGGCTAAAGAGGCATTGGCTTCAGGCGGTTATACGAGTGGTGAGGAACTCTTTTTAGACTCTGAACATGCCTTAACGATTTCATCGGGATTGCATGAAGTCGCAAATGCTGGTCATGAAGAGATTTGCTCCATAGTTCATAAAGCTCACCAAGAAGCAGAGAAAATACTAGCGAGTACTTATCACGTTCCCTTTGGTTTTATTTTATCACCTACAGAGGTGGCGATAGCCTATTCTGATGGAGGAGTATCTCGTACGACAATCGTAGATGATCTTGATCATTATTTCTATCCAAAAATCAAAAAATCAGAAAAACTAGCCGAAGATTTTCAAAGTTTAGAAAAGCAAATAGCAGATGGTGTCCAAAAAAAATTGGAAGATGATAAAGAGTTAGCAGGGAATTTTAAAGAATGGATGAAAATCAAGTAATCTGGCAGGAATTAAGAACAAAGCAAAACCATTTAGATTTATTAGATGAACGCAATCGTTCTATTCGCCAACAAAGAGAAGAACAATTTGAAGACCTTCATCAAAAACGGAACCAATTGTTGCATATGATGGAAAGAAAGTATCAGATGATCCAGCATTACCTAGGACAAGTGGACGCGGATATTACTGAGGAAAGAGCACGATTAAACAGAATAACTTCGGACTTTAGCCAAGCAGTATCCATAGGATTTATAAGAAATCAGCGCGCTTTGGAACAAAGTATTGAAAAAGAAGAGATTGAGTATAGACGAGAACGACGAAAATTAGAAGAGGATATAGATACCTTACATCGTCGAAAGACGACACTCGAACAAGAAAAAAGGAAGGGATAGCTTATGTTTGATGAAATGATTAATGATTTCTTCTCAGGAGTGAACAATAATATGACTGAGATTCAGAAGGGATTGGAACGTTTACTAATCAGTCATATCTATTCACCGATCAAATTGAATGAGCGTAATAATTTGATGTCAGATGGTGACTTTAAGATCAAAACAGAAGCTCTAGCAACAAAGACAGCACTAGGGATGATTTCTAGTCAACTCGATACAACTATGAAAGGAGCTTATTCGACAAAGGTTGTTGAGACTTTGAAGACGAAAGAAAAAGATTATGATACGATTGTGTAGAGATGAATATTCTACAATTGGAATTAGATAGGAGACTAATATAGGAAAAATCAAGGTTCGAATCACCAGTAAAATAGTGGTTTAAACTTTGATTTTTCTTAGTGTTTGATGGATTTTTAAGGCTTTTTTATGGTATAATAAAACGATATAACTCGTTATTGAACAGAAGAGGAGAGACATGAGTGATTTGAAAGCGATTCAGGCTCGTAGTCTGGAAATGGCTGAATATTTCGTCGCATTTTGTAAAGAACATGATTTGCTTTGTTATCTTTGTGGTGGAGGTGCTATTGGTGCCCTTCGAAACAAGGGTTTCATTCCTTGGGATGATGATTTAGACTTTTTCATGCCACGTAAGGATTATGAAAAATTAGCAGAGCTGTGGCCACGTTATGCAGACGAGCGTTATTTCTTGTCAAAGAGTAACAAAGATTTTGTAGACCGTAACCTTTTTATTACCATTCGTGACAAGGAAACTACTTGTATCAAGCCTTATCAGAAGGATTTGGATTTACCACACGGTTTGGCCTTGGATGTTTTACCATTGGATTATTATCCTAAAAATCCAGCTGAGCGTAAGAAACAAGTTCGTTGGGCCCTGATTTATTCACTCTTTTGCGCCCAAACTGTTCCAGAAAAGCATGGCGCACTTATTAAATGGGGGAGTCGCATTTTACTGGGTGTGACACCAAAATCTCTTCGTTATCGCATTTGGAAAAAAGCTGAAAAAGAAATGACCAAGTACAGTCTGGCTGAGAGCGATGGAATCACGGAGTTATGCTCTGGTCCTGGCTACATGAGAAACAAGTATCCAATCGCATCCTTTGAAGATAATCTCTTCTTGCCATTTGAAGAGACAGAGATGCCCGTTCCAGTCGGCTATGATGCCTATCTCAGCACTGCTTTTGGGGACTATATGACACCTCCACCAGCAGACAAACAAGTACCGCATCATGACGCCATTATAGCAGATATGGACAAGAGCTACACAGAGTACAAGGGAGAATATGGAGCATGATGGGAGAAAAAATAAGCGTTATCGTTCCAGTCTACAATGTAGAAAACTATTTGGAACGATGTGTGGAGTCAATTCTTCATCAGACTTATACCAATTTTGAACTAATCCTAATAAATGATGGGTCTACTGATTCTAGTGGACAAATCTGTGATCATTTAGCAAATCAGTATGAGAATATCAAGGTTTACCATATCGAAAATGCTGGTGTTTCTAATGCAAGAAATCTTGGAATTCAGTTAGCGACGGGTTCTTGGGTTACCTTTATTGATAGCGATGATTTTGTTACCCAAGATTACCTAGCTACTTTAGCAAGTGCAGTTGAAGGGTTGAATGTAGGCTTTGTAATTGCTCCTCTACACCATATCAAAAATGGCATTGTAACAGACCTTCCTCCACATTCTGGAAAAACAGAACTCTGGTCAACAGAAGAAACCATGAAGGAACTACTGATGACTACCAGAACGTCATTTTTTCCAGTCGCAAAACTGTTTAATAGTGACCTGCTGGCAGATGGTAAATTTAATACAGACTACCATCTAGCAGAAGATGCCTTGTTTTTAACTGAATTGCTACTAAAGACAAGATGTAGTAGCGTATTTATTGACAAACCGATTTATTATTATGATCATCGTGAGGGAAGTGCGACAACATCTGTTAATCGGTATGTATTTGATACGATAGAAGTTTATAAGCAAATAATTGCTCAAGTTTCACAAGTCTTCCCTAATTTAAAATATGAATTAATAAACAGAGAGTGTTGGTCGTACATCACAGTTTACGATAAAATTATCTTTACTTCACGTGAAGAGTATCAAAAGGAGAAAGCCGAGCTGAGGACTTGGATTGTTCAGCATCGACGCGAAATATGGAAGGATGCTTATTTCACCACTTTTCGCAAGGTAGCGATCCTATCACTTGTCATTTCTCCATGGCTATATAAGAAAATTGTTGGATTAAAAAACTAATATCATGAGAAGGAGTTGAAAATGAATTTTTCAAAAATGGATGAATACTTTGAAAAATCAAAACTATGGATTGCGTATCTATTTGTTTTCATTTCGATTTTAAGTATGAGTTCACTGGTTTATAAGATAGCAAATCCCCTCTACAAGGGATTATCAGCGATTGTAGTGCTTTATATTTGCTATACCTTATTGTTTAAGTGGAAAGAAATCACAGTAGATCGCAAATTTCTATCCTTATTTGGACTCTTAGCTGGAAGTCATCTGCTATCAGCTGTTTTCAATCGCTCTGGACATCTGATTGGAAATGTGATTGAAATCCTCTTCATGGTAACCTATGTTTTATTATTTACCATGTTACAATCAGGGCAACTTAAAAAATTATTTGACTGGATTGCCTATACGGTTCAAATTGTATCTTTTTCTTCAGCAATTTTTGCGTTTGGTTTATTGTTAAGTAGAGTCCTTATTCTATTTAAGATTGGCGAACAATCTTATTACTATGGTGTTATGAATGGACGTCTGTGGGGGATTGTTAATCCAAATGCTAGTGCGATATTTTCATACATTAGCATTATTTTGGCTATGTATTTGATTCATAAAGGAAGTAAATATTCTGTCTATCTTAAACTGAATAATGTGATTCAATTAGTTTACTTCGCAACCATGCAAAGTAGAGGAGCTTTATTATCTTTAGTGTTAATGATTGGGGTTTATAGTTTCTTTATTAACGGGGGCAAGTTAGCTAAGCGATTTCTAATCTTTATTGTTTCTGCTTTACTTGTTTCTGCTGCAAATATTGGATTGAGTTATGCAACCTCTATTTACATATCCTCGGGGAAAGCGACTGTATTAGACTTAAATAAAGGACAATCTTATGCAGAAACGGATTCTTCAGTTATAAAAAAAACAGGTGAACTTCATCTAATAGAAACAACACCTAGTGGTAGAACTTATATTTGGAAAAATGCTATAAAAATGGGAAGTGAGAAACCAATTTTTGGTTATGGTGTAAGAAATGTTCCAGATTATTACACAAAATATTTCAGTAAATTTGAGATTCAAAATTCTCTTATTGGTGGAAATTTCCATAACATTTTGGTAACGATATTTGTTAGTTCTGGAATTTTAGGTTTAGTATCCTTTCTACTTCTACTAGGATATATAATTAAGCGCTTTTTGACTTATTTGATTGTTTCTAAAAAGAACTCTGAAAAGTTGATTATGATTCTTTTCTTTGGTATCTTGTTCGGTCAATTATTTGAAAGTCAGATTATGTACTCAACTAACTTTATTAATATTATCTTTTGGTTGATTATTGGTTATGGATTAGTTGTTTGCAAACGTGATGAAGGTATTCGTTATCAGGAAGTAACTGATATTAGAGAGATTCAACAGATGGAACTAGGAATCATGGAATACATTCATGAAACTTGTCAGAAAATTGGTGTTAAATATTTCCTAGCTTATGGCAGTCTTATCGGTGCGGTTCGTCATAAAGGTTTTATTCCTTGGGATGATGATATGGATATCTGTATGTTGCGTGAAGACTATGAGAAGTTGCAAAACTACCTTATCGTTAACCCTGACGAACGTTACGAAGTGATGTCTTATAAAAATAATCTCAACTATGTCTATCCCTTTATGAAAGTTCAGGATAATCAAACTTATTTATTAGAAGAAGATGTTCGAATTGATTCCAATATGGGGATTTATGTAGATATTTTCCCTGTAGATGGTTACGAGGATGATGTAAATTTCAAGAACAAGATGACGAAACTGATAAAGAAACGTCAATTGAGTTGCTATACATTTAAAGGTATCACCAATACGAAAAGTGTACTGAATTCACTGATACGCTATATTTCAGTTATTATTTTTTATTTCACAAATACAAATAAATACGTTGCACAAATTGAAGAACTTGCTAAATCACGTAAAGTGTCGGATTATGAGGAAGTGGATTACCTTATCTACAAGGATATGAACAAACCAGTGTGGAGACGCGAATGGCTAGAACAAGTTACTACTGGAACATTTGAAGGTAAGAAATTTACCATTCCGAAAAAATATCATGAAATTTTGACCTCAGACTACGGAAATTATATGCAATTGCCGCCAGTTGAACAAAGAGTATCTCATCATGATTTTAAATTGTGGAAGATTGTTAAAAAGTCTAAATAACTGGATTGGGATTAAGAAACGTTTAAAAATATAGTCAAATTTAGGAGAATAAAACCTATGTCTGAAAGAACTTTAACTCTTGAAGAAATCAAACAAGTAGAATTAGATATTTTAAAGTATCTTCATGATCTTTGTGAACAACATCAAATCAAATATTTTATTGATTTTGGAACCTTACTAGGAGCTGTACGCCATAAAGGATTTATACCTTGGGATGATGATACAGATATTTCCTTAGCGCGTGATGAATTTGAAAAACTGTATAAGGTTTTAAAAAATGAAAATCATCCCTACTATAAATTAATTTCATTTAGAGAAACAAAGGGGTATCCTTACAGTTATATGCGAGTCTATGATGTGAGGACACGTCGAGATGCTAATCTTATAGATAAAACGGTTGTATTGGGAACCTGCGTTGACATCTTTCCATATGATGGTGTCGTAACGCAAGAAAGTGACCAGAAGAAAATGAAGCTCTACAAATATTTCATTCGTCTTTCTTCTTTGAACTTTAAAGGAATCAAGTCTGAGAATGGTGGACTTAAAAATCTCCCTCGTTATATGGGATCAGCTATTTTTCGCTTAACTTCCCCACAGACATGGAACCAAAAATTAGAGAGTCTTGCTTTGAAGTATAGTGTGGATCAAGCAACAGATCTGACTTGTACTATCTATGATTCCTCTTATCCAGATGGTATAAAAAAAGAATGGCTCTATGATTTGATTGATATGCCGTATGAAAACATTGTGGTCAAGGTTCCTAGAAAATACCATGAATTACTTGTCTACGAATTTGGAGAAAACTATATGAGTCCGCCACCCATTGAGCAACAAGTGCCAGGAGGAGATAAAAATTATTGGATTGATTAGTATAAGTTTCTTATCTTTTAAAATAAAGGGGTTTTCAAGATGAAAAATAAACAGTTAATAAAATTAGTTGGGTATAGTTTTCTTGTATTCTTTCTAGTGCTGATTCAGTTATCGCAAGGAGTAGATGCAAATACTATCTCTGCAGGTTCGGGCAATCGTATCCATTTCATAAATACTAAAGCCAAATCAGGGAGTGACGCTATCCTTCTTGAAAGTAATGATCATTATGCTTTGATTGATATGGGTGAAGACTATGATTTCCCTGATGGGAGTGACCCACGCTATCCAAGTCGTTGGGGAATTTCTATGAGAAATTATCAAGTATTAGAGGATAGATTGATTCGCCACCTAGATGAAATAGGTGTTAAAAAATTAGATTTTATTATAGGAACTCATGTTCATAGTGATCATATTGGTGGAGCAGACGAAATACTCAATCGTTATCAGGTTGGTAAGTTTTATTTGAAAAAATATTCAGATGATCGAATCACAGCAAAGTGGGGGCTATGGGACAATCTTTTCAATTATGATAATGCTTTGAGAGCAGCTCAAAAACGAGGAGTTACGCTTATCCAGAATATTTCAGATGAGGATAGCCATATAAAATTAGGTGATATGGATATCCAGCTCTACAACTATAAGAATGAATATGATGCTGATGGGAATCTGAAAAAAGTTCGAGATGATAACTCCAACTCCATTGTTTCAGTAGTGACTGTGGCAGGAAAGAGAATCTATCTTGGTGGAGATTTGGATAATGCCGAAGGAGCAGAAGATAAGTTAGGTCCAGTTATCGGCAAGGTTGATATGATGAAATGGAACCACCATTATGATGCGACAATTTCAAATACGATTAATTTCCTTGAAAACTTATCACCAAAAATGATTATTCAGACAACTGGTGGAGATATTAATGTTGCTTCAACTAGAGAATACCTTCAGAAGAAAAATATTCAGGTTCTTCGTGCTGCTAGCCAAACTCAAGACGCTACTGTTTTTGATATTAGCGATAAAGGATTTGCTAATGTTTCAAATACCTTCCCTGATATCCCAGTAGTTGACGAAAAATGGTATCAAGAAGATGGCTATTGGAAATATCGTTTGTCTGACGGGGAAATGGCTATCGGCTGGAAAGAGATTGGCGGAGCCACTTACTTCTTTAATGGAAAAGGACAAATGCAAGCAGGCCGCTGGCTTCACCTTAATGACGACTGGGGAGAAAATGCCAAGGGGAATGATTACTATCTGAACAAAAATGGTAAAATGCAAACTGGTGGATGGTTCAAGCTAGATAACTCTTGGTATTATATCCAGTCGAATGGTGCTAGACGATTTAGCGAGCTCTCTGAAATTGGAGGGAAAAAATACCTTTTTGCGGCAGATGGTAAGATGCTGACAGGACACCAAGTTTTTAATGGTAAGAAGATGTTCTTTAGCGAAAGTGGCGTACTACAAATTTCAGGTAAGCCTTCAACTTGGCAAAAGATTGATTCAGCTTGGTATTTCTATGATGAGGATGGTCTAAAGACTGTCGGTAAAAAGAATATCAATGGAAGTATATACTACTTTAATCAAGAAGGTGTCATGCAAACTGGCTGGGCCTTTGTTGATGGTCACTGGAACTATTTTGCAAGTTCTGGAGCTATGAAAACTGGCTGGGTCAAGGATCAGGAAACATGGTATTATCTGGATAAAGATGGCATCATGTTAACTGGTAGACAAGATATAAAGGGTATTCGTTACTATTTGAATGCTAGTGGTGCCATGCAGACTGGCTGGAAGTGGCAAGACAATAGCTGGTACTTCTATACGAACTCAGGTGCTATGAAAACTGGTTGGTTGAAAGATAAAGAATCATGGTATTATTTGGATCCAGAAACAGGTATCATGGCCGTAGGATCTAAAGCGATTGATGGAAAAACCTATTTCTTTAAATCCTCAGGTAACATGCAAGTTGGCTGGCAGTGGTCAAACGATGTCTGGCATTATTACGCTGCATCTGGTGCACTTCAAACTGGTTGGCTAAAAGATCATGATATGTGGTATTATCTTGAATCTAAGGAAGGCACTATGTTGGTTGGACTCAATCAAGTAGATGGCAAGCAATATTACTTTAGTGCGTCTGGTGCCATGCAGACTGGCTGGAAATGGTTTGATAATCATTACCGTTACTTTGAATCAAATGGAGCCATGAAAACTGGTTGGATAAAAGACAAAGGCGTCTGGTATTATCTAAATCCTGAAGATGGTATTATGTTGGTTGGCCTTCAAAAAGTCAATGGTGATCAATATTACTTTGATTCAACAGGAGCGATGCAAACTGGCTGGAAACAGGTTGATGGTAATTGGTACTATTTCCAAGCAGATGGTTCCTTATTGAAAAATTCTACCACACCTGATGGTTATAAAGTTAATGAAGAAGGTGTATGGAGACAAGTAGTTACTGTTGATAAGCAGCAAAATCATTCTACAAACAAACAGGAAACATCTACTCTAACTGATAAATCAGACAAGATTAATAAGGCAGAAAAGCAAGAAAAACAAAAAGAAATGAACTCTTCTAATTCAGAAAAACAAAAAGAGGACTCAATTATAGAGTCAAGTAGTTCCGACAAGAAAGAAAAGGAATAATGAGAAAATCCCCTGCTAGTAGAATAGTCTATTAGCAGGGGATTCTTTTAATTTCTTTTAATCCTAGCAAGTGCAAGATTGAGTGCATAGTGGAATGTTTTATCTTTGGTAATAAATAGTGTCAAGAGATAATATATTCCACAAGTAGAAACAGTCGAGAGAACCATGAGTATCATATTGAGGTTGACTGTATAAGAGTTGATTTGGAAAAGAAACTTAAAAGTGAAATAAATTGGAATGAATCCGAGCGATACAATAGTATAGCGTGTTAAAGTAGTAAAGATTTCTTTTAAATCAAGTAGCTGATGTTTTTTGATAAAGTAAATTTCCAGTAGAACAACTACAGTTTCTGCAATAATAGTAGTAGCAATGTAATACTCTGGTGCAAAAATATTATTGAAATACAAGAGACTGTTGAGTAGGATATTAGATCCGCCACCAATAAAGTAAAAGGCTGTTAAACGATTTTCGTGGTCATTGATGAAGATGATCTGTTTACCGAGAATCAATTCAATAGCCCAGATGATGGTACGAAAGGCGAAGACACTAGTCACAATACCTGCTTCGAGGTATTTTTCAGAAGAGTAGATAACTGCCGCGTAGTTTCCCAACACCATCATTCCAATACTGGTTGGAATGATAAGGAAGTAAAAGAGGGCAGCTCCTTGGTTCAGAAGATTTTTATAAGATTCGTAGTCTTTCTTACCGAGATAGTAGCCGAGACGTGGAATACTGACGTTGATAGCTCCACTCAAGACACTGGCAATCAACATAACGATGCTGGAAGCAATAGTATAATAAGAAATATAGTTTTCATCAGGACCTTTGGTGATAAACATTCTATCGAGTAAGGTGTAGAGCATATTGGCATTAGCTAGAAGCAACATGGTCAAGAGTGGTTTAGATGCTTTGATTAATTCGACAAGACCAATCTTAACAAAGGAAACTTCTCGTTTAATCCAGAGAAAGCTGAGTAGATAGTTGAGAATTGTCGTTGCACTCATAATAATTGCATAAGGTACGATATCATCTGGAGTTTTTACAAAGGTAAAGATAGCAACCAGCATGGCAATCCGAATAATCAATGTCTTGTAAAGGATGAAGGCATAGTTTTCATAAGCCTCGTTCATCCACTCGATATAAAGGAATTGGAAGAGAGCCTGGACACCAAGTATGTAGTAGAGCTCTTTTAAATTTTCAATACTATTATCTAGGTAAATAAACAAAAAATAGATACTTGTTGTAAGGACAGAAGTAATTACAGATATATAGAATAACTTGGAGAAGACATAATTAATCTTATCTTTGTCGTCCTTGACCTTACTGATAGCTCGAATTCCGTAGTTGTATATTCCAAAGGCAGCTAGTGGAATGACAAAGCTAGCCCAGGTATTGGCGGTATTGAAATAACCGTAGTTGGATTTGCTGAGAATCCGCGTTAGATAAGGATTGGTTATCAGTGGAAAAACGATATTGAGAACATTGACTAGTAAGCTAGCCAGTGCATTAACTTTTATATTTTTCATTGTACTTTCTTTCTTGTATTGTAAAATGGTCTCTAGTATTATATCACATTCTCGCTTCATTCTTTTGATAAAATCGTAAAAATCTAGTATAATAGATAGAACTGAAAGTATGAGGTTACTAGCAATGAAAATGAAACAAATTAGTGATACAACTTTGAAAATCACGATGTCTTTAGAGGATTTGATGGATCGAGGAATGGAGATTGCTGACTTTCTCGTTCCTCAAGAAAAAACAGAAGAGTTCTTTTATGCTATCTTGGATGAGTTAGAGATGCCTGATAGCTTTCTGGATACAGGCATGTTGAGCTTCCGTGTGACTCCAAAACCAGATAAGGTTGATGTCTTTGTAACCAAATCAAAGATTGACCAAAATCTAGATTTTGAAGACTTATCGGATTTACCAGATATGGAAGAATTGGCTCAAATGTCGCCAGATGAATTTATCAAAACCTTGGAAAAAAGCATCGCGGATAAAACTAAGGATGATATCGAAGCGATTCAATCTCTAGAGCAAGTCGAAGCTAAGGAAGAAGAGCAGGAGCAGGCTGAACAAGAAGTTGAAAGCAAGAAAGAGCCTTACATCTACTACATCCTTTCTTTTGATAAGTTGGCTGACTTGGTGGCTTTTGCCCAGACAGTGACTTTTGAGATGGAAACTTCTGAACTCTACAAAATGAACGAGCGCTATTATTTGACCATTTTAGTGGATATTGAAAATCATCCAAGTCCATATCCAGCTTGGCTGTTGGCTCGTATGCGCGAGTTTGCGGACGATAGTGATATCAGTCGCTCAGTCTTGCAAGAGTATGGTCAAGTCTTGATGAATCACGATGCAGTACTTAATTTGCAAAAGATTGGATAATCATTTCTGGAAAGCTTTTTCTAGATTTTAAGGAGAGCGAATCGTCTGATTCGTTTTTTCTTTATTATACTGAAATAGTGAATTACTATAATAGGAATTTTCACAAAATTCTGTTATAATGGCTATATTAGAAAATTTCGAGGAGACAAACATGACAGTTAAAATTGCTTTACTAGGATTTGGTACCGTTGCAAGTGGTGTGCCTTTCCTCCTAAAGGAAAATGGAGAAAAAATCAATCAATCAGCACATTCAGATATTGAAGTTGCTAAGGTATTGGTCAAGGATGAAGATGAAAAGAATCGCTTGCTTGCAGCAGGGAATGACTTTAACTTTGTAACCAATGTGGATGACATTTTGTCAGATCAAGACATTACGATTGTAGTGGAATTGATGGGGCGTATCGAACCAGCTAAAACCTTTATCACTCGTGCCTTGGAGGCTGGAAAGCATGTTGTGACTGCTAACAAGGACCTTTTGGCTGTCCATGGTGCAGAATTGTTAGAAATCGCTCAAGCTAATAAGGTAGCACTTTACTACGAAGCAGCAGTAGCTGGTGGGATTCCAATTCTTCGTACTTTGGCAAATTCCTTAGCTTCTGATAAAATTACGCGTGTGCTTGGAGTAGTCAACGGAACTTCCAACTTCATGATGACCAAGATGGTGGAAGAAGGCTGGTCTTACGATGATGCTCTTGCGGAAGCACAAAGACTTGGATTTGCAGAAAGCGACCCGACAAATGATGTGGATGGGATTGATGCAGCCTACAAGATGGTGATTTTGAGCCAATTTGCCTTTGGTATGAAGGTTGCATTTGAAGATGTAGCCCACAAGGGAATTCGTAACATCACACCAGAAGATGTAGCTGTAGCTCAAGAACTTGGCTATGTAGTGAAATTGGTTGGTTCTATCGAGGAAACTCCTTCAGGAATTGCTGCAGAAGTAACTCCAACCTTCCTACCTATAGCACATCCACTTGCCAGTGTGAATGGCGTAATGAACGCTGTTTTTGTAGAATCTATCGGTATCGGCGAGTCTATGTACTACGGACCAGGTGCTGGTCAAAAACCAACTGCAACAAGTGTTGTAGCAGATATTGTCCGTATCGTTCGTCGCCTGAATGATGGTACCATTGGCAAAGACTTCAACGAATACAGCCGTGACTTGGTCTTGGCAAATCCTGAAGATGTCAAAGCAAACTACTACTTCTCAATCTTGGCTCCAGACTCAAAAGGTCAGGTCTTGAAGTTGGCTGAAATCTTTAATGCCCAAGATATTTCCTTCAAGCAAATCCTTCAAGATGGAAAAGAAGGTGACAAGGCGCGTGTCGTGATCATCACACACAAGATTAATAAAGCCCAGCTTGAAAATGTCTCAGCTGAATTGAAGAAGGTTTCAGAATTCGACCTCTTGAATACCTTCAAGGTGCTAGGAGAATAAGATGAAGATTATTGTACCTGCAACCAGTGCCAATATCGGGCCAGGTTTTGACTCGGTCGGTGTAGCTGTAACCAAGTATCTTCAAATTGAGGTCTGCGAAGAACGAGAAGAGTGGTTGATTGAACACCAGATTGGCAAATGGATTCCTCATGACGAGCGTAATCTCTTACTAAAAATTGCTTTACAAATTGTACCAGACTTGCAACCAAGACGCTTGAAAATGACCAGTGATGTTCCCTTGGCGCGTGGTTTGGGTTCTTCCAGCTCGGTTATTGTAGCTGGGATTGAATTAGCTAACCAACTTGCAAATCTTAATTTAACTGATCACGAAAAACTGCAGTTAGCAACTAAGATTGAGGGACATCCTGACAATGTGGCACCCGCCATCTATGGTAATCTCGTTATTGCAAGTTCCGTTGAAGGGCAAGTTTCAGCTATTGTAGCAGACTTCCCAGAGTGTGATTTCCTAGCCTACATTCCAAACTATGAATTGCGTACTCGAGACAGCCGTGGTGTCTTGCCTAAGAAATTGTCCTATAAGGAAGCTGTTGCAGCTAGTTCTATCGCCAATGTGGCGGTTGCGGCCTTGTTGGCAGGAGACATGGTGACCGCTGGGCAAGCAATCGAGGGAGACCTCTTCCACGAGCGCTATCGTCAGGACTTGGTGAGAGAATTTGCGACGATTAAGCAAGTAGCCAAAGAAAATGGTGCCTATGCAACCTACCTCTCTGGTGCTGGGCCGACAGTTATGGTTTTGGCTTCTCATGACAAGATGCCAACGATTAAGGCAGAATTGGAAAAGCAACCCTTCAAAGGAAAACTTCATGACTTGAAGGTTGATACCCAAGGTGTCCGTGTCGAAGCAAAATAAAGAATAGAAGATAGGATGGGGAAACTCTCGACCAGAGGGCTTCCTGTCCTTTTTTTGAAAAGAAGTTTATACTCAATGAAAATCAAAGAGCAAACTAGAAAGCTAGCCGCAGGCTGCTCAAAACAGTGTTTTGAGGTTGCAGATGTAAGCTGACGTGGTTTGAAGAGATTTTCGAAGAGTATTAGTTAAAAACTTGATAAAGGAGAAATAAAGATGGCAGAAATTTATCTAGCAGGTGGTTGTTTTTGGGGCCTAGAGGAATATTTTTCACGCATTTCTGGAGTGCTAGCAACCAGTGTTGGCTACGCTAATGGTCAAGTCGAAACGACCAATTACCAGTTGCTCAAGGAAACAGACCATGCAGAAACAGTTCAAGTGATTTACGATGAGAAGATAGTATCACTCAGAGAGATTTTACTTTATTATTTCCGTGTTATCGATCCATTATCAGTCAATCAACAAGGGAATGACCGTGGTCGCCAATATCGAACTGGGATTTATTACCAGGACGAAGCAGACTTGCCAGCTATCTACACAGTGGTGCAGGAGCAGGAGCGCATGCTTGGTCGAAAGATTGCAGTAGAGGTGGAGAAACTTCGCCACTACATTCTGGCTGAAGATTACCACCAAGACTATCTTAAGAAGAATCCTTCAGGTTACTGTCATATCGATGTGACCGATGCTGAGAAACCATTGATTGATGCAGCAAACTATGAAAAGCCTAGTCAAGATGTGTTAAAGGGCAGTTTATCTGAAGAATCCTATCGTGTTACCCAAAAAGCTGCCACAGAGGCTCCATTTACCAATGCCTATGACCAAACCTTTGAAGAGGGAATTTATGTAGATATTACGACAGGTGAGCCACTCTTTTTTGCCAAGGATAAGTTTGCCTCAGGTTGTGGTTGGCCAAGTTTTAGCCGTCCGATTTCCAAGGAATTGATTCATTATTACAAGGATCTCAGTCATGGAATGGAGCGAATTGAGGTTCGTTCTCGGTCGGGGAATGCTCACTTGGGTCATGTTTTCACAGATGGACCGCGTGAGTTTGGTGGCCTCCGTTACTGTATCAATTCCGCTTCCTTGCGCTTTGTGGCCAAGAATGAGATGGAAGAAGCAGGATATGGCTATCTACTGCCTTACTTAAACAAATAAAACAGAGAGGGTGGGTGCTTCCCACTTTCTTTATTTCCAGAATACGAATAGAAGGGATTTATGAAACACTTACTATCTTACTTTAAAGCCTACATTAAGGAATCGATTTTAGCACCCTTGTTCAAGCTATTAGAAGCTGTGTTTGAGCTTCTTGTTCCCATGGTGATTGCAGGGATTGTTGACCAATCCTTGCCCCAGAGAGATCAAGGACACCTCTGGATGCAGATTGGCCTGCTCCTTATCTTTGCCGTGATTGGCGTTTTAGTGGCCTTGGTAGCCCAGTTTTACTCAGCTAAGGCTGCGGTTGGTTTTGCCAAAGAACTGACAAACGACCTTTATCGTCATATTCTTTCCTTACCCAAGAACAGCAGAGACCGTCTGACAACTTCAAGCTTGGTGACTCGTTTGACTTCGGACACCTATCAGATTCAGACTGGTATCAATCAGTTCCTGCGTCTCTTTTTACGAGCGCCTATTATCGTTTTTGGGGCTATCTTTATGGCCTATCGCATCTCAGCTGAACTGACTTTCTGGTTCTTGGTCATGGTTGTGGTTTTGACGATTGTCATTGTCGGGCTCTCTCGACTGGTCAATCCTCTCTATAGTAGTCTCAGAAAGAAAACGGACCAACTGGTTCAGGAAACGCGCCAGCAATTACAAGGCATGCGAGTTATTCGTGCTTTTGGACAAGAAAAACGCGAGTTACAGATTTTTCAAACCCTTAACCAAGTCTATGCTAGATTGCAAGAAAAAACAGGTTTCTGGTCTAGTTTGTTAACACCTCTGACCTATCTGATTGTCAATGGAACTCTCCTCGTCATCATCTGGCAGGGTTATATTTCAATTCAAGGAGGGGTACTCAGTCAAGGTGCCCTGATTGCTCTTATCAACTATCTCTTGCATATCTTGGTGGAATTGGTTAAGCTCGCCATGCTGATAAATTCCCTCAATCAATCCTATATCTCAGCTAAGCGAATCGAGGAAGTCTTTGCAGAATCTCCAGAGGATATCCATTCAGAGTTAGAACAAAAGCAAGCTACCAGCGAGCAGGTTTTACAAGTTCAAGAATTGACCTTTACCTATCCAGATGCGGCCCAGCCTTCTCTGAGAAACATTTTCTTTGATATGAAGCAAGGGCAAATCCTTGGTATTATTGGGGGAACAGGTTCTGGTAAATCAAGCTTGGTGCAAGTCTTACTTGGACTTTATCCAGCAGACAAGGGGAGCATTAACCTTTATCGAGATGGATGTAGTCCTCTCAATCTTGAACAGTGGCGGTCTTGGATTGCCTATGTGCCCCAAAAGGTCGAACTCTTTAAGGGAACTATTCGTTCCAACTTGACTTTGGGTTTAAATCAAAGAGTGACTGATCAAGAACTCTTTCAGGCCTTGAAGATTGCGCAAGCTAAGGATTTTGTCAGTGAAAAGGAAGGAGTTTTGGATGCTGTCGTTGAAGCAGATGGTCGAAATTTCTCAGGTGGACAAAAACAAAGGCTGTCTATTGCACGTGCGGTCTTGCGCCAAGCTCCATTTCTCATCCTAGATGATGCGACCTCGGCCCTCGACACCATCACCGAGTCCAAGCTTTTGAAAGCAATTCGAGAAAACTTACCTAACACGAGCTTAATCTTGATTTCTCAACGGACTTCGACACTCCAGATGGCTGACCAGATTCTCCTCTTGGAAAAAGGGGAACTACTAGCTATCGGCAAGCACGAGGATTTGATGAAGACTAGTCAAGTCTATCGTGAAATCAATGCATCCCAACATGGAAAGGAGGACTAGCATGAGACGACAAACTGCAAACCAGACGCTCAAACGTTTGGCAAAAGATTTAGCAAGCCATCCTTTCCTCCTTTTCCTAGCCTTTCTAGGAACTATTGCCCAAGTTGGTTTATCGATTTACCTACCTATCTTGATTGGGCAGGTCATCGACCAGGTCCTAGTGGCTGGTTCTTCACCAGTTTTTTGGCAGATTTTCATCCACATGATCTTGGTGGTCATAGGAAATACACTGGTACAATGGGTCAATCCTCTTCTTTATAATCGCCTAATCTTCTCTTATACCAGAGACTTGCGAGAGCGAATCATCCATAAGCTTCATCGGTTACCGATTGCTTTTGTGGATCGGCAAGGCAGTGGAGAAATAGTCAGTCGTGTAACCACGGACATAGAACAGTTGACAGCTGGCTTGACCATGATTTTTAACCAATTTTTCATTGGTGTCTTAATGATTTTGGTTAGTATTCTAGCCATGCTCCAAATTCATCTCCTCATGACTCTCTTGGTCTTGCTGTTGACGCCACTATCCATGGTGATTTCACGTTTTATTGCCAAACGATCCTATCATCTCTTCCAGAAGCAAACAGAGACTAGGGGAATTCAGACTCAGTTGATTGAAGAATCTCTTAGCCAGCAGACTATTATCCAGTCCTTCAATGCTCAAACAGAGTTTATCCAAAGATTGCATGAGGCGAATGACAACTATGCAGGCTATTCTCAGTCAGCCATCTTTTATTCTTCAACGGTTAATCCTTCGACTCGCTTTGTCAATGCGCTCATTTACGCTCTTCTTGCTGGAGTAGGAGCTTATCGTATCATGATGGGTTCAACCTTGACCATTGGGCGTTTAGTGACTTTTTTGAACTATGTTCAGCAGTATACCAAGCCATTTAATGATATTTCTTCAGTTCTAGCTGAGTTGCAAAGTGCTTTAGCTTGTGCGGAGCGTGTCTATGCTGTCTTAGAAAGCTCTGAGGTAGCTGAAACAGGCAAGGAAGTCTTGAACAGTTACCAAGTCAAGGGAGCCATTTCATTTAAACAGGTCTCTTTTGGCTACAATCCTGAGAAGATATTGATTAAGGATTTGTCTATCAATATTCCAGCTGGTAGTAAGGTGGCTATTGTTGGTCCGACAGGTGCTGGGAAGTCAACTCTGATCAATCTCCTCATGCGTTTTTACCCTATTAACTCAGGAGATATCTTGCTGGATGGGCAATCCATTTATGATTATACCCGAGCGTCATTGAGACAGCAGTTTGGTATGGTGCTCCAAGAAACCTGGCTCAAGCAAGGAACTATTCATGACAATATTGCCTTTGGGAATCCTGATGCCAGTCGGGAGCAAGTGATTGCTGCTGCAAAGGCAGCCAATGCAGACTTTTTCATCCAACAGTTGCCACAGGGATACGATACCAAGTTAGAAAATGCAGGAGAATCTCTCTCTGTTGGTCAAGCTCAGCTCTTGACCATTGCCCGAGTCTTTCTAGCTATCCCTAAGATTCTCATCTTAGACGAGGCGACTTCTTCCATCGATACACGGACAGAGGTGCTAGTACAGGATGCCTTTGCTAAACTCATGAAGGGACGTACAAGCTTTATCATTGCCCACCGCTTGTCAACCATTCAGGATGCGGATTTGATTCTTGTCTTGGTGGATGGCGACATTGTTGAGTATGGGAACCATCAGGACCTCATGGCTAGAAAAGGCAAGTATTACCAAATGCAGCAAGCAGCAGCTTTTAGCTCAGAATAAGCCTTTCTCTTTTGAAATTTTATAGACGAAAAAAGTTGCCTTCGGGTGACTTTTTTGTTACAATAGCTAGAAAAATTATTCACTGTAAATTGTCTTATAGAAAAGGAGCCTAGAATGAAAGTCTATCAGCATGTAAATATCGTGACTTGTGACCAAGATTTCCATGTTTATCTGGATGGAATCTTAGCAGTTAAGGATTCTCAAATTGTCTATGTCGGTCAAGAGAAGACAGAGATTTTAGATCAAGCTGAGCAGATTACCGACTATCAAGGAGCCTGGATTATGCCTGGTTTGGTCAATTGCCACACCCATTCTGCTATGACAGGTTTGCGAGGAATTCGGGACGACAGCAATCTACATGAATGGCTCAATGACTATATCTGGCCAGCAGAAGCTGAGTTTACTCCAGACATGACTACCAAGGCAGTCAAAGAAGCTCTGACAGAGATGCTTCAGTCAGGAACAACAACCTTCAATGATATGTATAATCCCAATGGAGTGGATATTAAGCAGATTTACGATGCAGTGAATTCTTCTAAGATGCGTTGTTATTTCTCACCGACCCTCTTTTCTTCAGATACAGAAATAACTGATGAGACTATAAGCAGAACACGAGCAATCATCGAGGAAATCTTAGGATATGAAAATCCAAATTTCAAGGTAATGGTAGCCCCACATTCTCCCTACAGCTGTAGTAGAGACTTGCTGGAAGATAGCTTAGATATGGCAAAAGAGCTGGATATTCCCATCCATATCCATGTGGCGGAGACCAAGGAGGAGTCAGGCATTCTCCTGAAACGCTACGGCAAACGCCCCCTCGCATTTCTAGAAGAACTGGGTTACTTAGATCATCCGTCTGTCTTTGCTCACGGGGTCGAATTAAACGAGAAAGAAATTGAACGTTTGGCAACTTCTCAAGTAGCTATAGCCCATAATCCTATCAGTAACCTCAAATTGGCATCAGGGATTGCTCCCATCATCCAACTTCAAAAAGCAGGAGTAGCAGTAGGAATTGCGACAGACTCGGTTGCTTCCAATAACAACCTAGACATGTTTGAGGAAGGACGGACTGCAGCCCTTCTTCAGAAGATGAAAAGTGGAGATGCCAGACAATTTCCTATCGAAACAGCTCTCAAGGCATTGACAATTGAAGGAGCTAAGGTTCTTGGAATGGAAAATCAGATAGGAAGTCTGGAAGTTGGCAAGCAGGCAGATTTTCTTGTTATTCAACCACAAGCAAGAATTCATCTCCAACCTCAAGAAAACATGCTCTCTCATCTAGTTTATGCAGTCAAATCTAGTGATGTAGATGATGTTTATATTGCTGGAGAACAAGTCGTTAAGCAAGGTCAAGTCCTGACAGTAGAACTTTAAATAAAAAATCACGAAAAATTTTAAAAAAAGTTTGCAAAAATCTTGCATTCTTTTTTTAACTATGCTATACTTATATACGGTTTGAAAAAACTGCCTAAGACAGTAGGGGAGCTTGACTCATAAATATCCTACCGAGGACAAAACGTATCATGTAAAAAGAAGCGTATTGTACTTTCGTGTCTAGGTTTGGGCGCGTTTTTCTTTTGGAGGAATTCCCCAAGCAAAATAATTACGGAGGTGAACACACTAATGAGTGAAGCAATTATTGCTAAAAAAGCGGAACTAGTTGACGTAGTAGCTGAAAAAATGAAAGCTGCTGCATCTATCGTCGTTGTAGACGCTCGTGGTTTGACAGTTGAGCAAGATACAGTTCTTCGTCGTGAGCTTCGTGGAAGCGAAGTTGAGTATAAAGTTATTAAAAACTCAATCTTGCGTCGTGCAGCTGAAAAAGCTGGTCTTGAAGAACTTGCATCAGTATTTGTTGGACCATCTGCAGTAGCATTTTCTAACGAAGATGTTATCGCACCAGCGAAAATCTTGAACGACTTTTCTAAAAACGCTGAAGCACTTGAAATCAAAGGTGGTGCAATCGAAGGCGCTGTCGCATCTAAAGAAGAGATTCTTGCACTTGCAACTCTTCCAAACCGCGAAGGACTTCTTTCTATGCTCCTTTCTGTACTTCAAGCGCCAGTGCGCAACGTTGCTCTTGCAGTCAAAGCGGTTGCAGACAACAAAGAAGACGCAGCTTAATCTTAAGCTACGCAGCGTAGCCTAGCTACAAAAAAATATTATAAATTTAAAAACTTATTTGGAGGAAATAACAATGGCATTGAACATTGAAAACATTATTGCTGAAATTAAAGAAGCTTCAATCCTTGAATTGAACGACCTTGTAAAAGCTATCGAAGAAGAATTTGGTGTAACTGCAGCTGCTCCTGTAGCTGTTGCTGCAGCTGGTGCTGCTGACGCTGGTGCTGCTAAAGATTCATTCGACGTTGAATTGACATCTGCAGGCGACAAAAAAGTTGGCGTTATCAAAGTTGTACGTGAAATCACAGGTCTTGGTCTTAAAGAAGCTAAAGAACTTGTTGACGGTGCACCAGCACTTGTTAAAGAAGGCGTTGCAACTGCAGAAGCTGAAGAAATCAAAGCTAAATTGGAAGAAGCTGGAGCTTCAGTTACTCTTAAATAAGAGACATATACCAATTAGAATTCGGAATACTATAGTATCAGCCTTTTAGAATCGTGAACACATTTTAGAAACTGATAAATAAATTTAGTTTCCTACCAAAAACCCTACCAAAAATTAATTTGGCAGGGTTTTTCTTTTTAATAAAATTATTTTGGAGAACAGTTGTATTTTGTTCTCCTTTAATAATAGAGCGACTACATTAGTAGCTTAAAAACATGATTAAACCGCTATTTTTAGGAGTAGCGGTTTTTCTTGTTTTATATAAGGGATTACTCCAAAGATAATAATTTATAAGTATGAGTTGCCTTTTCAATAAATGGGTTATATAATAGTAATATAGCTATGGAAGATTAATCTTATAATCTATAGTTTTCATTTTAAAGGAGAAAAGATGGTATTAAATTTATTTGATATTATTCGATATGAAGGTGAAGATACTCGAAATATACTTGCTTGGAGACATCCTAAGACGAATATCAAGATAGGAACAACTGTAATTGTAAATCCTGGTCAGCGTGCTGTGTTTTTTTCAAATGGAAGAGCAGTAGCTATTTATGATGCTGGTAAACATAAGATTGAAGGAAACGATATTCAGGTAACTTCAGGAATAAAAAACTTTCTAAGTGGAGGTATTTCATCTGACTCAACATTTTTGTGGTTTGTAAATATGTATGATTTACAACCGATTGGGTGGGGAACTTCTTCACCTATAATGGTTCGAGATCCAGAAAGTGATATTCCTGTTGAGTTGAAAATACATGGGAATTTTATTCCTCGAATTGTAGATTTGGAAGCTTTTATACTAGAATTTATGCCAAGTCACCCTGATCTTATAACAGCTGCTATTTTACAGAAACGATTTAGACAAACTGCTAGTGGACTGATTAGTTCAGCTATTTCTCAAGTGATATATAACTATAAGATTCCAATTATTGATATTGAGATGCACAGTTTTGATATAGCTAATGATTTGTCTGAAATTTTATCTAGCCATTTTGCTAAGTATGGAATTAGTATTGAAGAATTTAATATTGAGGCTTTAAAGGTAAATCAGAATAGCAATGGATACAGAGAAATCTTTAAATTCCACAAGCAAATTTTGGAAGCCAAAAGCAAGCAGGTGGGTCGAGATATTGAAGAATATACTTATCAAGAAGAGAGGCAATTTGATATTTTAGAAGAGGCAGCAAAAAATAATGATTCTGCAGGAAATCTAATGGGAGCAGGCGTGGAAATAGCTATGGGACTTGGCTTGGGAGCTAAATTTAGCAACTTGGTGGATCATATTGAAGATAGGAAATCATTTGACAAAGATGTTAAACAGCATCAAACTGACCTCAAAGGAGAAATAGTCTTAGCTAAGTTTTGTAGCCAATGTGGGACTGCTTTTTTGGAAGGAGCGAACTTCTGTTCTAATTGTGGGCATAAAAGATAGTTTAAATTATTGTAAAAAATCATTTTTATATCATTCTAGTTTAAGTATCATCTTTAGTTTTTTGGAAGTCTGGCATTTCCAGAGTTTCCCTTTTTCATAGCAATCTAAAAACTAAGATTTCTTTATGTTTAGAACATTCTATTTATGTAATTGTAAGTATGGAAATGTATGAATAAATACAAAGTAGCATGAAGAGTATTTGGAAATTTTTTAAGAGAGTAGGAGATTGACTTAGACAAGTTCTATGACAGGAGGATAGTGTGGATGTATCAAGTATTTCGTTTATTAAGTATACTTTTTATGGGATTGACAAGTGCAACATTTTTTCTTTCACTATGGGCCGTAACTCTATTTCTTGAACATGGTAAGCCGATTTTCTCAATAGTGACACCTATTATTTTTTCTTTATCAGGTTTCTTTTTGTCTTCCTTTGCATTTTATAGCTTTGGTGTTTTAGAAAATATAAAAATTAAAGTCAAAGCTTTGGATGAGATATATAATGGGAAAGCTCTTTATAGAGAATATATAGCAACTAGAGGAGAAGATAGGTGAAACAGTATATTAAGAATAATTGGAAAAAAGGCTTTCATTGGTTAATTTCAAATATAGTAATACTCTGTTTTGTAGTTTTATCACTTGCTATCTTTTCTATAGATGATGGACCAACTATCTTTATATTGAAAAATCTTGATTTTATAATTTTGGCAAAATCTATTGGAATTCCCGTTGTTGTCAGTTTTTTAGTTTTATCATTTCAAAATGTTACCTTTGTGCCAGTTGCTTTAGTTATTTTATATTTGTTTCGAGAAACAATTAAAGATTCCTTTTCCTTGAAGAAATTAAAACAGAAGAATTTACTTCAAATGCTTGTTTTAATCATTTTATCATCACTTTTTGAAATTGAAAAATCTAGGGAATGGTCTATTCGATTTCTATTTCTTTTAGCTCCTTGGTATTTGTTTAGTGTGATCTCAATATTGGTAATGACTTATCGTAAGTCAAAGAGAGAAGAGGAAGTTAAGAAACGAAATCAAATACAAGCTTTATTCGCCTTATTTGAAAAGCACCAGATTAACAAAAATACTTATCCTGTTATTTGTCCGTCATGTAGTGGTGAGAATTTGCTCAACTTAGGGCAAGGTAAATCATGTGTCTATTGTGGTGCTTGGTTATCCAGAAAGGAAATATAAATGAGACGCTATCGTTTGATCATTTCAAAATTTGTCTTTCCCGTAGTATCTTTTATATGTATTGTCTCAGGATTGAAATTTTATCAGTACATAGATAACTACATGAGATGGATATTAGGAAAAAAAGAAGGTTCACTTCATGATTTCTACTTTATGTGGCATTTATTAGTAACAATTTTGTTTGTTTTATTTTTCCTATTTTTGATTCTATCCTCTTTTTTATTCTTAAAACAGCCACGGATGAAACAATATGACAAAGCTTTGATAACAGTTCTTCAGTTCGAAGAACAAGGTGAAGATGTTATTGAAATTAAGGGAAAAGAATTGCGAGATGAGTTATCTTATCGACTATCAGCAAAACGTGTTTATTGTCCTACTTGCCATAAGCCAACAGATGGAGTAATTGGAACTAAATTGACCTGTGCAAATTGCAGTAAAACTTTTATAGTTTCTTGATTTTAGGATAGTCGAAATGCTATTATCTTATAGCTGTTTTGATATTGTTTCTAAAATCTAGTAAGTTTATTTACTTGAAAATACTGCTATTCTTGGGAGTAGCAGTATTTCTTTTTATGTTCCATGGGGCAAAAAAGGGGGATAGTAATTTTTAAAAGTGAGGAGAGTTAGATTGAAAGAATCATATTGGTAAATTGAAATGATGGATATTTGTATCATGTCATAAATCGTTATCAAACGATAATATTGATTTTCTTACAAATTAAGAGTATAATTTATAGAAATGAGTGTTCACTCAATTTTTGTGAAATTAAGGAGTAAAGAAAATGGTTGTTGAAGCAATAGAGTACAGTCGTTTCGGTAACGAAGAGGTCTTGGATTTGGTGAAGATCGACTCTACAGCCTTGGATGTAAATCAAGTGAGAGTAGAAGTTCATGCTGTTGGCTTAAATCCTATTGATTATAAAACTTTTGAGGGAGCGAAACCCCTTCGATTTTTATCTTTTATGACGACATTAAGGAAAACAAGTCGTTGGTTTGAATCTAAATCATCTTTATTTCCAAAAGGTGTGGGGAGAGACTTTTCTGGAGTTATTACAGAAGTTGGAAATGAAGTAACTAGGTTTTCAGTAGGAGATAAGGTGTTTGGAACAATGATTAGCGATCCTGGTTTGGGAACTAAGAGGGGAGCTTTAGCAACAGAAATTTGTGTCAATGAATCGGAAATTGTATTGAAACCAGAGATGATAGACATGATTCACGCAGCTACTATGGGAGTAGCTTCTCTAACTGTGGGTGGGGCTTTTAGAAGAATCGGTTTAAATTCAAGAGATACTGTTGTTATTTCAGCTGCAGCAGGAGGTATTGGAAGTATTGCAGTACAGTATGCAGTTGCTAAGGGGGCGACAGTGATTGGAATAGCAAGTAAGAAAAATGCAGAGTATCTGAAGTCTTTAGGTGCCATACCAGTAAGTTACGAAGAGAATATCAAGAAGGCTCTTCTATCAGCTAGTCTAACGCCTATTACAAAGTTTTTGGATTGTTATGGATCTGATTATGTTAGATTGGCTTTTAGTTTAGGTTTGAAGGGAACAGCTATTGGGACATTAGTACCTTCACCCTATGTTATGATAAAAGGTGCTCAGTTTACTGGTCCGAGACATTCTACATACGATGATTTTAGCACTTTATATGAAATGGTCTCAGAAGGGAAGGTTCAGCTGAAAATTGATCAAGTGTATGACTTTTCTCTAAAGTCAGTTAGAGAAGCCTATCGTAGTCTGAAAATGGGACACAGTCGAGGCAAAAAAGTCGTAAAAGTAAGAGAGTAGAAGAGAGGTGCTAGCGATGGAAAGTTTAGAACAAAAGTATGCTCAGACGTTAGAAGCTAGCAACTTGAGCTTAAAACAACGTCGAGTATTATTATCAAGCTTAAAATTATTCTCAGAAATTGGATTTGAAAATACAACGTCCAGCCTTATTGCCGAACGCGCTGGAGTGTCAGAAGGAACTGTTTTTAGTTACTTTAAAACAAAGGAAGGCATTTTAGAAGCCATTTTATCTACTTTTCTAGAACAGGTTATTCCAGAAGTGATTGAAGATTTCTCAGAAAAGAAATTCACAGTAGATCAAGAAACTTTTCCCTTCTTTTTAAAAAGTATTGTTCGAGATAGGCTCTTTTTTATTCAGGAGAATCAAATGCATGTTAAAATTCTCTTGGGGCGTTCTTTTATTGATAAAAATCTTTCTATCCAGTTAGGAAATATTATTGTTCAATCTATAATAGAACCAATTAGCCCTGTTTTGAATCAATTTAAAGAAAAAGGACTTATTCTAAATTGGTCAAATGAAAGAATTGTTCGATACATTTTAGCATTGAGTTTTTCTTATCTTATTCCCGTGATGTTGAATGATGAAGGAACTATAAACATAGATGAAGCAGTTGATGAAATTGTTGAATGTTTGTCATCTGCCCTAATGAAAGTAAAATAAATTCTGATGTTAAAACTCACTGTTAATGGTGAGTTTTTTGAATTCAACATAAAAATCCCCAATCGGAGTGATTGAGGATTAAGCAAATGAATTTTAAACAATACCTTGTGCAATCATAGCGTTTGCTACATTTTCAAAGGCAGCAATGTTTGCTCCTGCAAGGTAGTCTTTATCAAGACCGTATGTTTCTGAAGTTGTTTTAGCTGTGTTGAAGATGTTTGTCATGATGTCTTTGAGACGTCCATCAACTTCTTCACGAGTCCATGAGAGGCGAAGGCTATTTTGGCTCATTTCAAGGGCTGAAACGGCTACACCACCAGCGTTGGCAGCTTTGGCAGGTCCGTAGAAGATACCATTTTCTTTGTAAACTTTGATGGCATCAAGGTCGCTTGGCATGTTGGCACCTTCAGATACACAGATAACTCCTTGAGCAACCAAACGTTTAGCTGCTTCACCGTTGATTTCGTTTTGAGTAGCACATGGAAGAGCGATGTCATAGTTTCCAGCGTAAGTCCATACAGAACCTTCGTGGTAGCTTGCAGTTGCTTTTTCAGCAGCATACTCAGTCAAACGAGCACGACGTTTTTCTTTAACATCTACTAAAAGATCGAAGTCGATACCATTTTCATCGATGACATAACCATTTGAGTCAGATACAGAGATAACAGTTGCACCGAGTTCAGTCGCTTTTTGAAGAGCATATTGGGCTACGTTACCAGAACCTGAAATAACCACTTTCTTACCAGCAAAGCTGTTGCCGTTAGCTTTAAGCATTTCTTCAGTGTAGTAAACCAAACCGTAACCAGTTGCTTCTGGACGAATCAAGCTACCACCAAATCCAAGAGGTTTACCAGTCAAGACACCAGCATCAAATTGGTTAAGGCGTTTGTATTGACCGTAAAGGTAACCAATTTCACGTCCACCAACACCGATATCACCAGCAGGTACGTCAAGTGATGGTCCGATGTGTTTTTGCAATTCAGTCATGAAGCTTTGGCAGAAGCGCATCACTTCAGCATCTGTTTTACCTTTAGGATCGAAGTCTGATCCACCTTTACCTCCACCGATTGGAAGTCCAGTCAAGACGTTTTTGAAGATTTGTTCAAATCCGAGGAATTTCAAAATCCCTTGGTTAACAGTTGGGTGGAAACGAAGTCCGCCTTTGTATGGTCCAACAGCTGAGTTGAATTGAACACGGTAACCACGGTTTACTTGAATTTTTCCATCACGGTCAACCCAAGGAACACGGAAAGAAATCACGCGCTCTGGCTCAGTAATACGTGCCAAGATATTTTCTTCGATATACTCAGGGTGTTTTTCAAATACAGGTTCCAAAGTGTTGAAAAATTCTTCAACAGCTTGGAGGAATTCAGCCTCGTGCCCGTTACGAGCTTTTACAGTTTCAAACACGCTTTGGATATATTCTTTAGCAGATGTCATATCGTTCTCCTTAAATTCTAATTTAATTATGTGTGTCATTATAGCAGAAATTTTTTTAACTGTAAAGAGAAAAACAAAAATTTTCTAAAAATTCTATCAATTTAGTTTTGAGGCTTTTTTAAAATAGATAAAAATACGAACGTTTTTCTTTGAACTACCTTTCTAAAAGAGAAAATCTGAAAGTATGGTATAATATTAGCAATAAAAGGAATCCGGAGGATCAGAATCATGGTATCAACGAAAACACAAATTGCTGGTTTTGCGTTTGACAATTGCTTGATGAATGCAGCAGGTGTGGCTTGCATGACGATAGAGGAGCTGGAAGGAGTTAAAAGCTCAGTGGCAGGAACCTTTGTCACTAAGACAGCGACCTTGGATTTCCGTCAGGGAAATCCTGAGCCACGCTATCAAGATGTTCCACTTGGTTCTATCAACTCTATGGGCTTGCCGAATAATGGCTTAGACTATTATTTGGATTATCTTTTGGATTTGCAGGAAAAAGAACCAAACCGAACTTTCTTCCTTTCCCTAGTTGGAATGTCTCCAGAGGAAACTCATACTATTTTGAAAAAAGTCCAAGAGAGTGACTTCCGTGGTTTGACAGAGCTTAATCTCTCTTGTCCAAATGTTCCAGGTAAACCTCAGATTGCCTATGATTTTGAGACAACTGACCGGATTTTGTCAGAAGTATTTGCCTACTTTACAAAACCTCTTGGAATTAAGCTTCCACCTTATTTTGACATTGTTCACTTTGACCAAGCGGCAGCTATTTTCAACAAATATCCGCTCAAGTTTGTCAACTGCGTTAACTCTATCGGAAACGGCCTTTATATAGAAGATGATTCTGTCGTTATTCGACCTAAGAATGGTTTTGGTGGGATTGGTGGAGAATACATCAAACCGACTGCTCTTGCCAATGTTCATGCCTTCTACCAACGCTTAAATCCTCAAATCCAAATCATCGGAACAGGTGGCGTTCTGACTGGTCGTGATGCCTTTGAACATATCCTCTGTGGTGCTAGTATGGTACAGGTGGGAACCACCCTTCACAAAGAAGGTGTTGGTGCCTTCGAACGTATTACCAATGAACTGAAAGCAATCATGTCGGAAAAAGGGTACGAGAGTCTAGAAGATTTCCGTGGAAAATTGCGCTATATTGACTAAATTAAATCGAAAAATCAGAAGAAAGGAGAGAAGATGCTAGCTATTGAAGAAAGCCAGAAGTTGACTTTATCAAATTTACCTAGCCTGAGCCTTTTTACAGGCATAGATCAGGGCCAGTTTGAAGTGATGAAGAGTCAAGTGTTGAAACAGATTGGTTATGATTCTGCCGACCTCAATTTTGCCTACTTTGATATGAAAGAAGTAGCTTATAAAGACTTAGAGTTGGAGTTGGTCAGTCTCCCTTTCTTTGCGGATGAGAAAATCGTGATATTAGACCATTTTGTCGATATCACAACAGCCAAGAAACGCTTTTTAACAGATGATGAGCTCAAGTCGTTTGAAGAATACCTTGATAACCCTTCGCCAACAACCAAGTTGTTGATTTTTGCAGAAGGAAAACTGGATAGCAAAAGACGGTTGGTCAAATTACTTAAGCGTGATGCCAAGGTTTTTGATGCAGTAGAAGCCAAAGAACAAGAATTGCGCCAGTATTTCCAAAAGTGGAGCCAGAAACAAGGTCTGCAGTTTGTGGGGCAATCCTTTGAAAATCTACTTATCAAATCTGGTTTTCAATTTAGCGAAATCCAGAAAAATCTCCTCTTTTTACAGTCCTATAAGGCAGATTCTGTTATCGAGGAAGAGGATATTGTCAATGCTATTCCCAAGACCTTACAGGACAATATTTTTGATTTAACTCAGTTTATTCTGACTAAAAAGATGGATCAGGCGCGCGACTTGGTTAGAGATTTGACCTTGCAAGGGGAAGACGAAATTAAGCTCATAGCTGTCATGTTAGGACAATTTCGGACTTTTACTCAGGTGAAGATTTTGGCGGAGTCTGGCCAAACAGAATCGCAGATTGCAAGTAGTTTAGGTAGTTATCTGGGACGGACTCCCAATCCCTATCAAATCAAGTTTGCATTAAGAGATTCGCGAGGACTTTCCTTGAGCTTTCTGAAGCAAGCTATTTCTTATTTGATTGAGACAGACTATCAGATTAAGACAGGTCTTTATGAAAAAGGTTTCCTTTTTGAAAAGGCACTCCTACAGATTGCTAGTCAGGTAAATTGATATTTTTTTGAAACTACAACCCGCGTCAATATTATTTTGTCGTGGGTTTCTTGCTGATTTGCTTGTTTTATACTCAATGAAAATCAAAGAGCAAACTAGGAAACTAGCCGCAGGTTGCTCAAAGCACTGCTTTGAGGTTGCGGATGAAACTGACGAAGTCAGTAACATATACCTACGGCAAGGTGACGTTGACGTGGTTTGAAGAGATTTTCGAAGAGTATGATTAGAAAGTATCTCAGTGATTTCCTTATCTATAAGCAAAAAACTTGAAAAAAGTGAATGTTTGCGTTATCATTTTCATATAGAAAGAAAAAGAGGTATTACAGATGGCTATTATCTTACCAGAACTTCCATATGCATACGACGCTTTGGAACCATACATCGATGCGGAAACAATGCACTTGCACCATGACAAACACCATCAAACTTATGTCAACAATGCTAATGCAGCTCTTGAAAAACACCCTGAAATTGGTGAAGACCTTGAAGACTTGCTTGCTGATGTAGAATCTATCCCAGCTGATATCCGTCAAGCACTTATCAACAATGGTGGTGGACACTTGAACCACGCTCTTTTCTGGGAATTGATGACTCCTGAAAAAACAGCTCCATCAGCAGAACTTGCAGCAGCAATCGATGCAACATTTGGTTCATTTGAAGAATTCCAAGCAGCTTTCACTGCAGCAGCAACAACTCGTTTCGGTTCTGGATGGGCATGGTTGGTTGTCAACAAAGAAGGTAAACTTGAAGTGACTTCAACAGCAAACCAAGACACACCAATCTCAGAAGGTAAAAAACCAATCTTGGGCTTGGACGTTTGGGAACATGCTTACTACGTGAAATACCGCAACGTGCGTCCTGACTACATCAAAGCTTTCTTCTCAGTCATCAACTGGAACAAAGTAGATGAATTGTACGCAGCTGGTAAATAATGGTATATGGAGGGAAGAATTGTTCTTCTCTTTTTTAGGTTATATGATTCTGGTCTGACAAAATCGTCAGACTTTTTTCATTTTTATGAGAAACGTGCTAACTGCTAGAAATTATGGTAGAATAAAGTATTAAGTAATCGTGGAAAAAGGATATCTATGCGAAAAGAAATTGCACCTGAATTATACAACTATAACAAGTTTCCTGGTCCTGAGTTTCATTTACACGGGGACAAGGTTGAAACGGAAGGGATAGCTTTTTCCTTGGTGGAAAATATCAAGGAAGCCTTTGATGTGACGACTTTTAATCAGCGTTTTTCAGAAGTCTTAACCAAGTTTGATTATATCGTGGGAGACTGGAGCAACGAACAGCTTCGCCTACGAGGTTTTTATAAGGATGAACGAACAGAAGAAAAACTTGAAAAAATCAGTCGTTTACAAGACTATCTTTTAGAGTATTGTAGTTATGGTTGTGCCTATTTTGTCTTAGAAAATGAAGCCCCTAAGCGAGCATCATTTGACAAGAAAATGCGTAAGAAGGAAGAAGAACAGCCTTCTAGAAAAGGAAAGAAACCGGCTCAAAATAAACGAAAACCGAATGCAGATAAGAAAAATAGACGTCGTCAGAAAGACCAGCATTCTCAGAAAGAGGACAAGGGGCAACGTCATTTTGTTATTCGTCAGAAGTGAGTAGAGAATAAGGAGAAGAAATGAAACCGTCAATTTATAGTTTAACACGTCAAACCATGCAGGAATGGGTTTTGGAGCAGGGAGAAAAGAAATTCCGTGCAGATCAAATTTGGGAATGGCTTTACCGTAAACGTGTCCAGTCATTTGAAGAGATGACCAACCTTTCCAAGGATTTGATTGCTAAGCTTAATGATCAGTTTGTGGTCAATCCCTTGAAACAGCGTATCGTGCAAGAGTCTGCTGATGGGACAGTTAAATATCTTTTTGAATTGCCAGATGGAATGCTGATTGAGACAGTACTCATGCGTCAACACTATGGTTTGTCAGTCTGTGTGACCACTCAGGTTGGCTGTAATATCGGTTGTACCTTCTGTGCCTCTGGTTTGATTAAGAAGCAACGCGACCTCAATAACGGGGAAATCGTAGCGCAAATCATGTTGGTTCAGAAATATTTTGATGAGCGTGGTCAGGACGAACGCGTCAGCCATATCGTTGTCATGGGAATTGGTGAACCATTTGATAATTACAACAATGTCTTGAATTTTGTTCGTACTATCAATGATGACAAGGGAATGGCCATCGGTGCTCGTCACATTACGGTTTCAACCTCAGGTTTGGCCCATAAAATTCGTGATTTTGCTAATGAAGGAGTTCAGGTCAATCTTGCCGTTTCCCTTCATGCACCTAATAATGAACTGCGCTCAAGTATCATGAAGATTAACCGTGCCTTTCCGATTGAAAAACTCTTTGCTGCTATTGAGTACTATATCGAAACAACCAATCGTCGTGTAACCTTTGAGTATATCATGCTCAATGAAGTTAATGATGGTGTAGAACAAGCCTTGGAATTGGCTGAATTGCTCAAGAATATCAAGAAATTGTCTTATGTAAACTTGATTCCTTATAACCCAGTTAGTGAGCATGACCAATATAGCCGTAGTCCTAAAGAGCGCGTCCTGGCCTTTTATGATACGCTTAAGAAAAAAGGGGTCAATTGTGTTGTTCGTCAAGAGCATGGTACAGATATTGATGCAGCTTGTGGACAGTTGCGTTCTAACACAATGAAACGTGACCGCCAGAAAGCAGTCGCAGCAGTCAATCCTTAATGATGAAGAAGACTTATAATCATATTTTGGTCTGGGGAGTCATTTTCTATAGTATTTGTATCGTTTACTTTTGCTTTACTCCTCAAGAACATTCTCCCGTGGGAGTGGAAACTCCAGGTATTCAGCATCTTGGACGCCTGGTTTTTCTTTTGACTCCTTTCAATTCTCTCTGGAAACTAGGTGAAGTAAGTGACATTGGACAATTATATTGGATTTTTCTACAAAATATCCTTAATGTCTTCTTGCTTTTTCCTTTGGTGTTTCAACTCCTTTATCTCTTTCCAAACTTGCGGAAAACAAGAAAAGTGATCTTTTTCAGTTTTCTAGTGAGTCTTGGAATCGAGTGTACGCAGTTGGTCTTGGACTTTTTCTTTGATTTTAATCGTGTCTTTGAGATTGATGATTTGTGGACTAATACCTTGGGTGGCTATCTGGCTTGGCTCCTCTATAAACGATTACATAAAAACAAGATAAGGAATTAATATGAGTATTTTAGAAGTTAAAAATCTGAGTCACGGTTTTGGTGACCGTGCAATTTTTGAAGATGTGTCCTTCCGTCTCCTCAAGGGAGAACATATCGGTCTGGTCGGTGCTAATGGTGAAGGGAAATCAACCTTTATGAGTATCGTGACTGGTAAAATGCTGCCAGATGAAGGAAAGGTAGAGTGGTCTAAATATGTGACTGCTGGTTACTTGGATCAGCACTCCGTCCTTGCTGAAGGGCAGTCGGTACGTGATGTTCTCCGTACAGCCTTTGATGAGCTTTTTAAAGCAGAAGCCCGTATCAATGACCTTTATATGGAAATGGCTGAAGACGGAGCGGATGTTGAGGCTCTCATGGAAGAAGTTGGCGAACTCCAAGACCGTCTGGAGAGTCGTGATTTCTATACTTTAGATGCTAAGATTGACGAAGTGGCGCGTGCCCTTGGTGTCATGGACTTTGGCATGGATACGGATGTAACCTCTTTGTCAGGTGGGCAAAGAACCAAGGTACTTTTGGCTAAACTCCTCCTTGAAAAGCCCGATATCTTGCTTTTGGACGAGCCGACCAACTATTTGGATGCTGAGCATATTGACTGGCTCAAGCGCTATCTCCAAAACTATGAGAATGCCTTTGTCCTTATTTCGCACGATATTCCATTCCTGAACGACGTGATTAATATTGTCTACCATGTGGAAAATCAACAGCTGACGCGTTATTCTGGTGACTATTACCAGTTCCAAGAAGTCTATGCTATGAAGAAATCTCAGCTAGAGGCAGCCTACGAACGTCAGCAGAAAGAGATTGCCGACCTTAAGGACTTTGTTGCCCGAAACAAAGCGCGTGTTGCAACACGAAACATGGCCATGTCTCGTCAAAAGAAATTGGATAAGATGGATATTATCGAGTTGCAAAGTGAGAAACCAAAGCCATCCTTTGATTTCAAACCAGCTCGTACTCCAGGTCGCTTTATCTTCCAAGCCAAGGATTTGCAGATTGGATATGAACGTCCTCTGACTAAGCCACTAAATCTTACCTTTGAACGCAATCAAAAGGTTGCCATTATCGGTGCTAATGGTATCGGGAAAACAACCCTCTTGAAGAGTCTTTTGGGCATTATCCCACCAATCGCTGGGGAAGTTGAGCGTGGTGACTATCTAGAACTTGGTTATTTTGAGCAGGAAGTAGAAGGTGGTAATCGCCAAACACCACTAGAGGCTGTCTGGAATGCCTTTCCTGCACTTAACCAAGCGGAAGTTCGTGCAGCCCTTGCTCGCTGTGGTCTGACAACCAAGCATATCGAAAGCCAAATTCAGGTCTTGTCAGGTGGGGAACAAGCCAAGGTTCGTTTCTGTCTCTTGATGAATCGAGAAAATAATGTTTTGGTACTAGACGAGCCGACCAACCACTTGGATGTGGATGCCAAGGATGAACTCAAACGTGCTCTCAAAGAATACAAGGGATCTATTCTTATGGTCTGTCACGAACCAGACTTCTATGAAGGCTGGATGGACCAAATCTGGGATTTTAACAAGCTAACTTAAGTATGAGGATAAAAGAAATACAGTACCGAATGTGGATACTGTATTTTTTGGTTTTTAAGATTTAAAATCGTAGTCTTTCACCACTTCGATGCTATCGATTGTGATAGCAGTAGTTGGCTTGTCTTTTTCATCTTTTTCGGCTTTAGCAATCTTATCTACAACATCCATACCGTCAATCACTTGACCAAAGACTGGGTGTTTGCCATCTAGACTAGGGTTTCCCCCTTCTTTATAGGCTTCGATGATTTTCTTTGGATACTTACTTGTAGGGAGTTTAGCAGAGGTATCTGTAGAGTTTTGGTTGATGAAGAACTGGCTGCCATTGGTGTTTGGTTGACCAGTATTAGCCATAGCAAGAGCACCACGGATGTTATAGAGATAAGGAGTAATCTCGTTTTTGAAACCAGTTCCCTTGTCTTTAGTCTTATCCTTGTCATGCCAGATAGACTGACCACCTGTACCGTCCCCTTTTGGATCTCCAGTTTGAACCATGAAGCCATCGATGACACGGTGGAAGGTAATGCCGTTATAGTAGCCTTCTTTGGCATGAGTGAGGAAGTTTTCAACCGCTAGAGGAGCGAGTTTAGGGAAGAGTTTGATACGGATATCTCCTTGACTTGTGTGGAGAATCACTTCAGCCTCGTCTTCAGCAACTTCTTTAGATAGTTGTGGGAAATAGGCGTTTTCATTTGTTAAAGCATCGTTTAACTCCTTGGCAGATTGGGCTGCTGCTTTGGAGCTTTCCTCAGCGGCCAAGCTAGAATCTACATAGTCATCACCACGCAGACTACGTTGGATGCTGCTACATCCAGCTAGGGCTACAGTGGACAGTAAAAGAAGGGTTGCTAGTTTTTTCATTCTGTTCCTCTCAAAAATTTATTTCTACCATTGTACCCTAAAAGGGAGTGGATTTCAAATGTTAGTGACAAGACAATTTTAGAGAAAGTCAACCAAAAAGTCGCTTGCTTAGAGATTTTTCTTTGGATGACGGTCAATAATGTCCTGGTATTGTTCCAGTATGTGCTCTCCTTTTGGAGTTATTTTATAACCGCGAATCGAAAAGAGACCAGCTAATTCCTCTTCTGAAAAATGGTTATGAAGGGCTGGGTCCAAATTTGTAGCCTTCATCTTAGACAGTTCTGTAATTCCTTTACTTTTGAGAATATTCTTTTTCATAGTAGTATTTAGATGGTCAAGTGAGTCAAAAGAAGTTTCGACAAGAGCATAACCTTTTTCTACCAGAGTTTTTAGATGTTTTGGAGCATCAATACCATAAGTGTAGGAAAACAGATCTTAAGAAAGCTCGTAAAGCATCACAATTAGTAAACGTTAATTCGAAAGAATTACTATATTTTAAAAGAGCACATTTTCAATGGATTTTTTCTTTTGGCTTCAATTCCTAATTAATCAATGAACTCAATACTAGATCTCGAAAAGAATTATGCTTCCTCTTTCTGTCTGAGTTCAAAGAGGTCTTCTACTTTCAGATTAAAAACTTGAGCAATTTTCAGAGCCATTTCCAGCGAAGGATTGTAACGGTTATTTTCCAAGTGTAGAATTGTCTCGCGTCGCATGCCGATGAGGTCGGCTAACTCCTGCTGGGTCATGCCTGTGGACTCACGAACAGATTTGAGATTAGTAATAATCTTGCTTTCTTTGGCCATGCTTATCCTCTCCGTTCCAAGATAAAATAGACAACCGCAAAGATGAAAATCAAGGCAGCTATGCTAATAAAGATCTGGCCCATGTAAAGCGTGAGAGACCCCATATATCCAATGCTAACTGCTAGAATCATCAGTGCGCCTAGTATAAAAACAAACATCAAGCTAGCTGCCTTGGCTAAATTAGTATAAAAGCGTTCGTCCGGAGTTTCCTTGACATTTTTAAAACAGAAAAAGCCAAATACAATCACTTCAATAACGAGGCCAATCCCCAAAATCCATTCTCTAATACCAGAACTTTCGCTTGGGGTCGCAACCCAAATCCCTACTGTATAAAAAATGCTTGCTGCCAACACAAGTATCGTGTAAAGCTTAGCAGACAAGTCAAAAATAGTCTTTCCCTTATCTTTCTGAATCTTATGAGGCCGTGGTTTCGTATGTAGCCAGCTCCAAATAGCTACAATCTGACCTGACACTGAAATACCAGTAATAACTAACTTGGGTTCCCAACTAAGATTAGAACCAAATAAAACAATAAAATCAATAAAGAGAGCTACGGCAATCATTGCAATGAGGCCACGCATTTTTTGACTTTTTTTCATGATAGACTCCTTTTTTGTGTTATAAATATATAACACTTAAATTTTATGTTATAAATATATCACATTTAAATTTGGAAAGCAAGAATTTATGTGCCAAGGTGCAATTATTTGAGAAAATTTTTAATAAAAGCCCTCGCTAGTCAAACAACTAAAGAATTCTTTGAAGCAATGCATCGGATTTGGTTTGGATAGTTTCGTTAATAATATTTGATGATAAAGAATTTTTGAAAAATCTAGATACTGTATGAATCTCTACTTTTTTTCTTAGACTGTTATAAAGTCTGTCAGAATAAGCGTTATAGGTGTAGAAGTTAATTTTTACAGAACTAAATTATTCCCCTATTTAGAATCTATTAATTCATATTTTATAAATTAAATTAGTAGATATCGTTCTTAAAATCCCTGATATTTCGCTTGGGAACTGGCTTGGGATTTTGGAGCCAAGTATCCAAATCACGTTCAGGTGAGATGAGGGGCTTGATTTGGTGGTCTTTATAAAGTGTTTCTACAATAGCATTCATGACATTCTCTTTCTGGTTTTACTTTTAAAAAATAACAAATTTCTAAATAGTTTAAGAATTTTATACTCTGTCAAGTTTTTTTCTTGACACCTGCTAGAAATCTGCTATAATAGAACATGTGCTAAATAGCTCAGCTATTTCACCGAAATAAAAAATAAGAAAAGAGACTTTAAAAATGGCAGTTAAAATCCGTTTGACTCGTATGGGTTCTAAGAAAAAACCTTTCTACCGTATCAACGTAGCAGATTCACGTTCACCACGTGACGGACGTTTCATCGAAACAGTTGGAACTTACAACCCACTTGTTGCTGAAAACCAAGTAACTTTGAAAGAAGACCGCGTTCTTGCATGGTTGGCTGATGGAGCTCAACCTTCAGATACAGTGCGCAACATCCTTTCAAAAGAAGGTGTATTGAAGAAATTCCACGATTCTAAATTCTCAAAATAAGTTTAAAGTAGGTTGACAGATGGATACGATTGAAAATCTCATTATTGCGATTGTGAAACCCTTGATTTCACAACCAGATGCCTTAACTATCAAGATTGAAGATACACCAGAGTTTTTGGAATATCATTTGGATCTTGATCAAAGCGATGTGGGTCGTGTAATCGGTCGTAAGGGTCGCACTATTTCTGCGATAAGAACGATTGTCTACTCTGTCCCAACTGAAGACAAAAAAGTAAGAATCGTTATTGACGAAAAATAAGAAGGGCGGGACGAATGTCTCGCTTTTTTTGCAAGGAGCAGGATATGAAGGATTTAACGTTTAGACAATTACAAGACTACTTACTGGAACATTACCAGCAGTCTCGGACTGAGGAAGGTCTTTTTATGAAGCTAGTAGAGGAAGTCGGAGAAGTAGCTGAAGTTTTGAATGGGCGCTCTGGTCGAAAAGAGGGAGTTCAGGATTCTAACGAGGTACTAGCAAAAGAACTGGCTGATATCATTCACTACACAGTCGCAATTGCGGCCATCAACGACATAGATCTAACCAAGACCATTTTTGAAAAAGACAAAAAGGCGGCTATCAAATATCAGCATGAACGAGATTTGGAAGGATTTTTGAAGGGGAAGGAGAGTTGATGTCCTCTTCCTCTAACTTGTTAAAATCCCTGGAACGTGATAAAATAAAGGATAAGGATTTTTAATAATTCATTATACAGAATGAGTGGATTTCTTTATGAAGAGGATTGAAGTATCTACAGAAATTGGTAGTCTCTCTGTTACTTATCAAAAGCAAAAGAAAGTGCTAGTTTGTTTAAGTGGCGCAGGTTTGCTACCAAGTTATGAAAATTTTTCACATATACTCGAAAAACTTCCTCCCACAATTGGTTATTTGACAATTGATTTTCCAAACACAGGTAGAAGTCCGATTCATGACCAAGCTGGAAAAAATCTGGATAATCTTGCAGATGCGGTTTATGAAGTACTTGAAGAATTGGCGATTTCTGAATATATACTTTGTGTACATAGTTTGAGTGGAATTTTAGCTTGCAAATTACTCAAGAAACCAATTAAGTGTAATGCTTTAGTAGCAATTGAACCGACAACTAAAAAAGTCATGTTTGCTGATTTTTCAGAAAATCCTTATCCAGAAATGGAAGAGCAGATGAGGCTGATTGAGGAGTGTGGCCTTGAACTTTATTTTAAGAACTTAACTCAAGCAACATTTAGCCCTGAAATGAATAAAGAAATCTGTAAATTAATGCAAGAAAAAGGCTTAGAGTTGGAAAATCAAGATCCAGGATTTCAGATATCTGGAGAAATTACTGAGGAAGATTTTGAGAATTTGTCGATAGAATCTCATGTCCCTGTATTTATTTTTTGTCAGGCTTATAGAGAAAAAGAGTACAGAGAATCAGAATATTGGACTTCCAATACTAAACTCATTTTAGGAGGGAATCACCATTATTTACAATGGTCAGAATCAGAAAAAATTGTGACTATTATTCGAGAATTGTCAGAATAAGATGGAAATAAATAGAGTACAGGAGACAAGATGAACTACTTTAATGTTGGGAAAATCGTCAATACGCAGGGTTTGCAGGGTGAGATGCGAGTCTTGTCTGTGACGGATTTTGCAGAAGAACGCTTTAAAAAAGGGGCTGAGCTGGCCTTGTTTGATGAAAAAGATCAGTTTGTTCAAACAGTAACTATTGCTAGCCACCGTAAACAGAAGAACTTTGACATCATTAAATTCAAAGATATGTACCATATCAACGCTATCGAAAAGTACAAAGGATACAGTCTCAAAGTTGCTGAGGAGGATTTGAACGATCTAGATGATGGTGAGTTCTACTATCACGAGATTATTGGTTTGGAAGTCTATGAGGGTGATAACTTGATTGGAACCATCAAGGAAATCCTGCAACCAGGTGCCAACGATGTCTGGGTGGTCAAGCGAAAAGGCAAGCGTGATTTATTATTGCCTTATATCCCACCAGTGATTCTCAATGTTGATATTCCGAATAACCGCGTCGATGTGGAAATCTTAGAAGGGTTAGACGATGAAGATTGATATTTTAACCCTCTTTCCAGAGATGTTTTCTCCGCTAGAGCACTCAATCGTTGGAAAGGCTCGCGAAAAAGGGCTCTTGGATATCCAGTATCATAATTTTCGAGAATATGCTGAAAAGGCCCGCCATGTAGACGACGAACCATATGGAGGCGGTCAGGGGATGTTGCTCCGAGCCCAACCTATTTTCGATGCCTTTGACTCTATTGAAAAGAAAAATCCGCGCGTGATTCTCCTTGATCCTGCAGGGAAGAAATTTGATCAGACTTACGCTGAGGATTTGGCTCAAGAAGATGAGCTAATCTTTATCTGTGGGCACTACGAGGGTTATGATGAGCGTATTAAGACACTGGTGACGGATGAGATTTCCCTAGGTGATTATGTCTTGACTGGAGGAGAATTGGCGGCCATGACCATGATTGATGCTACAGTTCGCCTGATTCCAGAAGTGATTGGCAAGGAGTCTAGCCACCAAGATGATAGTTTTTCTTCTGGCCTTCTTGAATATCCTCAGTACACACGTCCCTATGATTATCGAGGTATGGTTGTACCAGATGTATTGATGAGCGGGCACCATGAAAAGATTCGTCAGTGGCGCCTGTATGAGAGTTTAAAGAAAACCTACGAGCGCAGACCTGATTTGTTAGAAAATTATCAACTGACAGCAGAAGAAGAAAAAATGTTGGCAGAAATCAAAGAAAACAAAGAATAAAGGAGAAACCTATGCAAGTAATCAAACGTAATGGTGAAATTGCTGAATTTAATCCAGATAAGATTTACCAAGCTATCTTAAAGGCGGCCCAGACTGTCTATGTATTGACAGATGATTTGCGTCAAAACCTTGCACAAGTCACTAAGAAAGTGGTTTTGGATTTGGAAGAGGCCAAGGTGGAACGTGCTACCATTAGCATGATTCAGTCTATGGTTGAACATCGTCTACTAGGTGCAGGTTACATTACCATTGCTGAACACTACATTTCCTATCGTTTACAACGTGACTTGGAAAGAAGTGGTTATGGAGATCATATCGCCGTTCATTTACATTTTGAACAAGTTCGCTAAGAAAAAAGAGTGGGATGAAGCAACTACATCTCACTCTTTCTTAAATCTATTTTTTTGGGCTGTTTGGACGGTTGAAGGGACAAATCGTAGGCGTTGAATATCGCTTATGCGGATAATACGGGTCACATTTTTGGCAAAATTTTTCACGATAATTTGCTGGCGTTGCTGATCGTATTTGATGATATCACCTGTAAAACTTGTCTCAGACAAGATAAGGTGAACAGCGGTTTGTTTCTGGATAGCCTCTTCAATAGTGGCTGTGAGGGAGTTGCTTTCAGTCTGGTCCGGTTGGTCATGTCCATTTAAAAAATCATGTATTTTATCTAGAACTTGCTGGAATTTATGTCTCATATTGGCCTCCCTTCTTTTATATCAATATTATATAAAATTTTCCTTAAATCTACAAGATTTTACGAATAAACTAATGAAAGCTAAAAAAGGAGAAGAAAATGGCAGAATTTACATTTGAAATCGAAGAGCACTTATTGACTCTTTCTGAAAACGAAAAAGGTTGGACCAAGGAGATCAACCGTGTGAGCTTTAATGGTGCCCCTGCAAAGTTTGATATTCGTGCTTGGAGTCCAGACCACACTAAAATGGGCAAGGGAATTACTCTTTCCAATGAAGAATTTCAAACCATGGTGGATGCCTTTAAAGGCAACTAATACTCAATGAAAATCAAAGAGCAAACTAGGAAGCTAGCCGTAGGCAGTACTTGAGTACGGCAAGGCGAAGCTGACGTGGTTTGAATTTGATTTTCGAAGATTATAAGTTTTCAAAATGAAAGAAAAGGATACTGAGTCATAACAACTCGATATCCTTTTTTAGTTAGCAAAGTAAGTCTGATTTTTAAGGCGTTGAAGTAATGGACGGCTAATAAAACTAATAGCTAGAAGTTTACCAAGGTCTGGGATGATAAAGGGAAGAACCCCCACAACAAGAGCTTTTTCAAATGGCATTCCAGCTAGGAAATGTAATCCAATGATCCCACCAACAAAAACAAGGGCATCACCCAAGAGGTTTGCAAGAAAAATCTTGACAACTCCACTCTTGCTGTTAGTTAGAGAAGAGGTAAGTCCAGAGTAGACCAGATAAAACCAAAGATAACCTGCAGTAGGACCAACCAACGCCTGCAATCCAGCTCCACCTCCTGCAAAAACAGGGAGCCCGATGGCACCTAAAAGAAGATAGAGTCCAACAGAAAGTACAGCCTCTCTGGGTCTAAAGACAGTAGCAATCAAGCCGATTGCAAAGTTTTGTAGAGTGAAGGGAACAGGCCCAATTGGAAGAGTGATTTGTGCCAATACAGCAATAAGAGCAGCCCCAATAGCAGGGATAGCATAAACGTGAGCTTTTTTCAAAATAGTTAACCTCTTTTCTAATATATAGTAACAATTATACTCGCAAGAACATTATTGTCAACCTATTTTATAGAACAAGGTAACAAAAACTGTAACAGCCGATTTGCTGACTGGGTAAGTTGTTTTCATCATTTCGTAAATCATCAAAAAAGAAGCAGACACATTTGTATCAGCTTCTTTTGTTTAGATTAACGCATGGTTACAAATTCTTCAGATGCAGTTGGGTGAATCGCCACAGTTGCATCAAAGTCTGCCTTGGTTGCTCCCATTTTGATAGCAACGGCAAATCCTTGAATCATTTCATCAACACCATAGCCAATTCCATGAAGTCCGACAACTTTTTCTTCTGAACCAGCTGTGATCAATTTGAAACGTGTTTCTTGACGGTTGCAAGTGCAAGCAGAGTACATAGACGTAAAGCTTGATTTGTAAACCTTGATTTGGTCTTGACCGTATTCTTTAATAGCTTGCTCTTCTGTCAACCCAACAGTTCCGATAGCAGGGTGTGAAAAGACAACAGTTGGAATAGTTGAGTAGTCCATTTTTGCAGTTATTTTGTCGTTAAAGAGGCGTTCAGATAGGGTACGTCCAGCCTTGATAGCAACTGGAGTCAATTCTTTCTCACCTGTTACATCACCTAGAGCATAGATTCCCTCAACAACAGTATTTTGGTATTCATCCACTTGGATAAAGCCACGTTCGTTTAGAGTGACTCCAGCTTTTTCAAGTTGCAAGCCCTTAACGTTTGGACGGCGACCTGTAGCCCAGATAACTTGACTAGCTGTGTGACTAGTACCATCTTCGAAATGAATGGTAATGCCTTCAGCAGTTTTTTCTAACTTGGCAGGGACTTTGTGAGTATGAAGTGGTAAGTTTGTTCTTTCCATTTCCTTGACTAAACCTTCAACGATGTAAGAATCAAAACCACGTAAAGGACGATCGCGACGAACAAAGAGGTCTGTCTTGACACCAAAAGTGTGGAGAACGCCAGCTAATTCAACGGCGATATAACCGGCACCTAGAATAGCAACTGACTCAGGAAGTTCTTCCCAAGCAAATACATCATCAGAAGAACCACCTAGCTCAGCACCAGGAATATTTGGAATGCTTGGATGAGCACCAGTAGCAATTACGATATGTTTAGCACGAATGAGTTCACCATTTACACTGACAGTATGAGAATCTACAAATTCAGCATGGCCTTCAATCAAGTCTACACCGTTGCGTTTAAAACTGCCATCATAAGAAGAACGAGCGCGATCGATGTAGGCTTCACGATTGCGACGTAGGGTTGCAAAGTCAAAGTTAAGATCAGTAGTTTTAAAACCGTAGTCTTCTCCAAATTGATGGAAAGTTTCAGCGATTTGTGCTCCGTACCACATGATTTTTTTAGGAACACAACCTACGTTGACGCAGGTTCCACCTAGTTTCTTTTCCTCAATAACGGCCGCTTTGGCTCCATGTTCACCAGCACGATTCATGGTAGCAATTCCTCCGCTACCTCCACCGATAGCAATGATATCATATTCTCTCATTGAAAACTCCTTTGTACTCCTTTAAATAGTAGAGTGTCATTTTTTGATAGTCATATTCTATCTTTTTTTTGATGTGATTGCAAAAATCTGCTACGTTCAAAAAAAATTAAAGAAAAGGCTTGCAAAAAGGGGAAATAAAGTGTACTATATAACTAGTACAATAACGATAAAAATAAATTCCGAACAATAATTGAATCCCGAAATGTCATTGTTTCGTTCTGAACGGTTATTGTTTATATTTGCTAATTTTTATATAATATTGTTAAGGACTTTAAATCAAAAAAGGAGTTTCATTATGAAAAAGAATCGTAAGGCTAAAAAGTGGCAATTGTATGCAGCAATCGGTGCTGCAAGTGTTGTTGTATTGGGGGCTGGGGGCATTTTGCTTTTTAGACAACCTTCTCAGACCGCTGTAAAAGATGAGGCTACTCATCTGGTTGTTGCTAAAGAAGGAAGCGTTGCATCCTCTGTTTTATTATCAGGGACAGTCACAGCAAAAAATGAACAATATGTTTATTTTGATGCTAGTAAGGGAGATTTAGATGAAATTCTTGTTTCTGTGGGTGATAAGGTCAGTGAAGGGCAGGCTTTAGTTAAGTACAGTAGCTCAGAAGCACAGGCGGCCTATGATTCAGCGAGTCGAGCAGTAGCTAAGGCAGATCGTCATATCAACGAACTCAACCAAGCACGCAATGAAGCCGCTTCAGCTCCGGTTCCACAGTTGCCAACACCAGCAGGAGGCGAAGGAACTGCAGTGCAAACTCCAGCTCCAGTCGCAGGAAATTCAGTATCCTCTATTGATGCACAACTAGGTGATGCCCGTGATGCCCGTGCAGATGCAGCGGCACAATTAAGCAAGGCTCAAAGTCAGTTGGATGCAATGACGGTTCTCAGTACCCTAGAGGGAACTGTGGTCGAAGTCAATCGTAACGTTTCCAAATCTCCAACAGGAGCAAGCCAAGTGGTAGTTCATGTCGTAAGCAATGAAAACTTGCAAGTTAAAGGTGAACTATCTGAATATAACCTTGCCAACTTATCTGTCGGTCAAGAAGTAACCTTTACTTCTAAAGTTTACCAAGATAAGAGCTGGACAGGTAAGATTAGCTATATCTCTGACTACCCTAAAAATAATGGCGAAGCAGCAAGTGCAGCGGCTGCAGCAGCAGCTGGTAATTCTGGCTCTAAATATCCATATACCATTGATGTTACGAGTGAAATTGGTGACTTGAAACAAGGATTTTCAGTAAGCGTTGAGGTCAAGAATAAAAGTAAAGCCATTTTGGTTCCTCTAACAAGTGTTGTGACTGAAAATGATAAGAACTATGTCTGGGTGCTTGACGAGCAGAAAAAGGCTAAGAAAGTGGAAGTTGGTTTGGGCAATGCTGATGCAGACAACCAAGAAATCACTTCAGGTCTGACAAATGGAGTCAAGGTCATCAGTAACCCAACGTCTTCTCTAGAGGAAGGAAAAGAGGTGAAGGCTGATGAAGAAACTAATTAGTCTAAAAAATATCTGCAGAAGTTACCGTAATGGTGACCAAGAACTGCAGGTTCTCAAAAATATCAACCTAGAAGTGAATGAGGGTGAGTTTGTTGCCATCATGGGACCCTCTGGGTCTGGTAAGTCCACTCTCATGAATACGATTGGCATGTTGGATACACCAAGCAGTGGAGAGTATTATCTTGAAGGTCAAGAAGTGGCTGGACTAGGTGAAAAACAACTAGCCAAGGTCCGTAACCAACAAATCGGATTTGTCTTTCAGCAGTTCTTCCTTCTATCAAAACTCAATGCTCTACAAAATGTAGAATTGCCCTTGATTTACGCAGGAGTTTCAGCTTCAAAACGCCGTAAGTTGGCCGAGGAATATTTAGATAAGGTTGAATTGACTGAACGTAGTCACCATTTGCCTTCAGAATTATCTGGTGGTCAAAAGCAACGTGTGGCTATTGCGCGTGCCTTGGTAAATAATCCTTCTATCATCCTAGCTGATGAACCGACAGGAGCCTTGGATACCAAAACAGGGAACCAAATTATGCAACTTTTGGTTGATTTGAACAAAGAAGGAAAAACCATTATTATGGTAACTCATGAACCTGAAATCGCTGCTTATGCTAAACGCCAGATTGTCATTCGAGATGGAGTTATTTCGTCCGACAGTACGCAGTTAGAGAAGGAGGAAAACTAAGATGCAGAATCTGAAATTTGCCTTTTCATCTATCATGGCTCACAAGATGCGCTCTTTTCTCACTATGATTGGGATTATCATTGGTGTTTCATCTGTTGTTGTGATTATGGCTCTGGGAGATTCCATGTCTCGTCAGATCAATAAAAATATGACCAAGTCACAGAAGAATATCCATGTCTTTTTCTCGCCTATCAAAAGCAAAGATGGTTCTTTTACCCAAAAGCAATCAGCTTTGACAGTCTCTGGTAAAGAAGAGGAAGTCCATGTTGAACCGCCAAAACCGCAAGAAGCTTGGGTTAAGGAGGCGGCCAAACTTAAGGGTGTAGATAGTTACTATGTAACCAACTCGACAAATACGACCCTGTCTTATAAAGATAAAAAGGTTGAGCGCGCTAGCTTGACAGGTGGAAATATTACTTACATGAAGGCGGTTGAAAATGAAATTGTTGCAGGTCGTAGTCTTATAGCTCAGGATTATAAAGATGTGGCCAGTGTCATTTTGCTAGACCAGGAACTTGCTAATAGCCTGTTTGGGTCAGCTCAAGAAGCTGTTAACCAGATTATAGATGTTGGTGGTTTTAGCTATCGTGTTATTGGTGTTTATACTAGCGATGAGGCCAAGGCTGTCAAGACATTTGGTATTGGTGGACTTCCCATTACGACTAATATTTCTCTTGCCAATAACTTCAATATGGATGAAATTTCTGATATTGTTTTCCGAGTTAATGATACCAGTTTGACACCAACTGTAGGACCAGAATTAGCTAGAAAAATGACCGAGATTGCTGGTCTTCAGCAAGGGGAGTATCAGGTGGCAGATGCGACTGCAGCCTTCCAAGAAGTACAACAACTTTTTGGATTTATAACTACGATTATTAGTGCCATCGCAGGAATTTCTCTCTTTGTTGGAGGGACTGGTGTTATGAACATTATGCTTGTTTCGGTGACGGAGCGTACGCGTGAGATTGGTCTCCGTAAGGCTTTAGGTGCAACACGTGCTAATATTTTGATTCAGTTTTTGATTGAATCCATGATTTTGACCTTGCTAGGCGGAGTCATTGGTTTGACAATTGCGACAGGCTTGACCGCTATAGCTGGTATACTGTTACAAGGTTTGATTGCGGGTATAGAAGTAGGAGTATCAATCCCAGTTGCCCTATTTAGTCTTGCAGTTTCGGCTAGTGTTGGTATGATTTTTGGGGTCTTGCCAGCCAATAAGGCATCGAAACTTGATCCAATCGAAGCCCTTCGTTATGAATAAGAAGAACAACAAGATGGACATTTGTCTATCTTGTTTTTGTATGGATTTCCCTATCGAAATTTATTAAAAATGTGATATAATGAAGTGTTAGAAAAACAGGTTTCATTTGCCTGGAAAGGAAAAATTATGTCTGAAAAGAATTTTTATATTACAACGCCGATTTACTATCCATCTGGTAAACTTCATATCGGTTCTGCCTACACAACCATCGCTTGTGATGTCCTAGCACGTTACAAACGCCTGATGGGCTACGATGTCTTTTATTTGACAGGTCTTGATGAGCATGGTCAGAAAATCCAGCAGAAAGCTGAAGAAGCTGGAATTACACCACAATCCTACGTTGATGGTATGGCTGTTGGAGTCAAAGAACTCTGGCAATTACTAGATATCTCTTATGATAAATTTATCCGCACAACGGATGATTACCATGAAAAGGTAGTGGCGCAGGTCTTTGAACGCTTGCTGGCTCAAGATGACATCTACCTAGGTGAATACTCTGGTTGGTATTCAGTCTCAGATGAGGAATTCTTTACAGAGAGCCAGCTGGCAGAAGTTTTCCGTGACGAAGCTGGAAATGTAACTGGAGGAATCGCTCCATCAGGTCACGAAGTGGAATGGGTTTCTGAGGAATCATACTTCCTTCGCCTCAGCAAATACCAAGACCGCTTGGTAGAATTTTTCAAAGCCCATCCTGAGTTCATCACTCCAGATGGTCGTCTGAATGAAATGCTCCGCAACTTCATCGAGCCTGGTTTGGAAGATTTGGCGGTTTCTCGTACAACCTTTACATGGGGTGTTCCAGTACCATCTAATCCAAAACACGTTGTCTATGTTTGGATTGATGCTCTTCTTAACTATGCGACAGCTCTTGGCTATGGTCAAGACGAACATGGTAACTTTGACAAGTTCTGGAATGGAACTGTTTTCCATATGGTAGGAAAAGACATCCTTCGTTTCCACTCAATCTATTGGCCAATCCTTCTTATGATGTTGGATATCAAATTGCCAGACCGTTTGATTGCCCATGGTTGGTTTGTTATGAAAGACGGCAAAATGTCTAAGTCTAAAGGGAATGTGGTCTATCCTGAAATGTTGGTAGAGCGCTATGGACTAGATCCACTACGTTACTACCTCATGCGTAGTCTTCCTGTTGGTTCAGACGGAACCTTTACTCCTGAAGACTATGTAGGTCGTATCAACTATGAATTGGCAAATGACCTCGGAAATCTCCTCAACCGTACGGTTTCTATGATTAACAAGTACTTTGATGGACAAATTCCAGCCTATGTAGAAGGTGTGACTGAATTTGACCATGCTCTTGCTCAAGTAGCTGCCGAATCAATCGCTGATTACCATACACACATGGAAGCAGTTGACTACCCACGTGCCCTTGAAGCAGTATGGACTCTGATCTCTCGTACTAATAAATACATCGACGAGACAGCTCCATGGGTCTTGGCTAAGGATGAAGCTCTTCGTGACCAATTGGCAAGTGTTATGAGCCACTTGGCAGCCAGCCTTCGTGTTGTAGCTCACATGATTGAGCCGTTTATGATGGAAACCAGTCGTGCAGTATTGGCACAACTTGGTCTTTCAGAAGTTTCTAGCCTAGAAAACTTGAGCTTGGCTGCTTTCCCTGAGGGTGTAACAGTAGTTGCTAAAGGAACACCAATCTTCCCACGTCTGGATATGGAAGAAGAAATCGCCTATATCAAAGAACAAATGGAAGGAAATAAACCAGCAGTCGAAAAAGAATGGAATCCGGATGAAGTTGAGCTCAAACTTAACAAGGATGAAATCAAGTTTGAAGACTTTGACAAGGTTGAAATTCGTGTCGCCGAAGTCAAAGAAGTTTCCAAAGTGGAAGGTTCTGATAAGTTGCTTCAATTCCGCCTAGATGCTGGTGATGGTGAAGATCGTCAAATCCTTTCAGGAATTGCAAAATACTATCCAAATGAACAAGAATTGGTCGGCAAGAAAGTCCAAATTGTTGCCAACCTCAAACCACGTAAAATGATGAAAAAATATGTCAGCCAAGGGATGATTCTCTCAGCTGAACATGATGGACAATTAACCCTTCTTACAGTTGATCCAGCTGTACCAAACGGAAGTGTGATTGGGTAAAAGTAAAAGACCAACGTTATCCACGTTGGTTTCAGATTTAAGACAAAGCCTTTAGACTACAAGTTTCTAAGGGCTTTTCTTTGTTGACTAAACTGAGATTTTCATTGATGGGATTCGTATTATGGTCGCAGACAATAGCCACAAATATACTCACTAAGTTCTAGGCAAGTAAGTTGGATTCATGAGTGGCAACTGGAAGTTGAGATTGGCTTGGATCTGAAAAAACACGGGGAAAAAGCCGCTTGACCCTCAAAAGAAAGCGAACCTAAATCGAAAAAAATTCTACGTTGAAAAGTTATGTGGAAGTTGCTTTTAGAACTTACCATTATTTTTCTATCTTTATTAGAATGACTTCTAATGTAGAAGTATAATAGATTTTTTGGTATAATAAAGGTTATGGAAATCGAAAAAACCAACCGTATGAATGCGCTCTTTGAATTTTATGCGGCGCTTTTGACAGACAAGCAAATGAATTATATCGAGCTCTACTACGCTGATGATTATAGCCTTGCTGAAATTGCCGAGGAATTTGGTGTCAGTCGTCAGGCTGTTTATGATAATATCAAGCGGACAGAAAAGATTCTGGAAGATTATGAGATGAAATTGCACATGTACTCGGACTACATTGTCCGCAGTCAGATTTTTGACCAGATTTTGGAGCGCTATCCCAAGGATGACTTTCTGAAGGAGCAGATAGAAATTTTAACAAGCATTGATAATAGAGAATAAGAGGAAGAAACATGGCATTTGAAAGTTTAACAGAACGTTTGCAGAACGTCTTTAAAAATCTACGTAAAAAAGGAAAAATATCTGAAGCTGATGTCCAGGAGGCAACCAAAGAAATTCGCTTAGCCTTGCTCGAGGCCGACGTTGCCTTGCCTGTTGTAAAGGACTTTATCAAGAAAGTTCGTGAGCGTGCAGTCGGCCATGAGGTCATTGATACCCTTAATCCTGCGCAACAAATTATTAAAATCGTTGATGAGGAACTGACAGCCGTTTTAGGTTCTGATACGGCAGAAATTATCAAGTCACCTAAGATTCCTACAATCATCATGATGGTTGGTTTACAGGGGGCTGGTAAAACAACTTTTGCCGGTAAATTGGCCAACAAACTCAAGAAAGAAGAAAATGCTCGTCCTTTGATGATTGCGGCGGATATTTATCGTCCTGCGGCTATTGACCAGTTGAAAACTCTGGGTCAACAGATTGATGTGCCGGTTTTCGCTCTTGGAACAGAGGTTCCAGCTGTTGAGATTGTTCGTCAAGGTTTGGAACAAGCCCAAGCTAACCATAATGACTATGTCTTGATTGATACGGCAGGTCGTTTGCAGATTGATGAGCTTTTGATGAATGAACTTCGTGACGTAAAAGCATTGGCTCAACCAAACGAAATTCTCCTCGTGGTTGATGCCATGATTGGTCAAGAAGCGGCCAATGTTGCGCGTGAGTTTAATGCTCAGTTGGAAGTCACTGGGGTCATCCTTACCAAGATTGATGGGGATACTCGTGGTGGTGCGGCTCTATCGGTTCGTCACATCACTGGAAAACCAATCAAGTTCACTGGTACAGGTGAAAAAATAACAGATATCGAAACCTTCCACCCAGATCGCATGTCTAGCCGTATCCTTGGTATGGGGGATATGCTCACTTTGATTGAGAAAGCTTCTCAAGAATACGATGAGCAAAAAGCCCTTGAAATGGCTGAGAAGATGCGTGAAAACACATTTGATTTCAATGATTTCATTGATCAGTTGGATCAGGTGCAAAATATGGGGCCGATGGAAGACTTGCTCAAGATGATTCCAGGTATGGCTAACAATCCAGCCCTTCAAAACATGAAGGTAGATGAACGCCAGATTGCTCGCAAACGTGCTATTGTGTCTTCAATGACACCTGAAGAACGTGAAAATCCAGATTTGCTAAATCCAAGCCGTCGCCGTCGTATCGCTGCAGGTTCTGGAAATACCTTTGTCGAAGTCAATAAATTCATCAAAGACTTTAACCAGGCTAAACAGCTCATGCAAGGTGTTATGTCTGGAGATATGAACAAGATGATGAAGCAGATGGGAATCAATCCAAACAATCTTCCTAAAAATATGCCAAATATGGGAGGAATGGATATGTCTGCCCTTGAAGGAATGACGGGACAAGGTGGTATGCCTGACTTATCAGCTCTAGGAGGAGCGGGAATGCCAGATATGAGCCAGATGTTTGGTGGTGGACTAAAAGGTAAAATCGGTGAATTTGCTATGAAACAGTCCATGAAACGCATGGCTAACAAAATGAAGAAAGCGAAGAAGAAACGCAAATAAAAAAGGAAAGCAGAAGTGCTTTCCTTTTTGATATAGCATATGTGCTTTCTATTTAGGCAATTTTCTTAATCGAAAAATTGACTAAATAGAAAGAGAGATTTCAAACCCTTGCATCCATTCGGAATTTACTGTGATTTCGATTTTTAAAGCATCTGCTAATTGTTTGACTAGATAGAGCCCCATACCTGTTGATTTTTTCCTTGTATCACCTGAATCACCTGTAAAGCCTTTTTCAAAGATATGAGGAAGGTCACAAGCTTTAACTCCGCAACCATTATCCCTAATAATCAGACTTGTGCGCCCCTTATCTTTTGACATAGAAATACTGAGTTCGGGCTTGTCAGAGCTATATTTAAGGGCGTTCGCGAGTATTTGAGAGAGGATAAATTCAAAACTGCGTTGATCGGTGTAGCAGATTCCTTGTATGTTCTCTAGCTGAATCGTAAATTTCTTTTCTTTGAGCAAGGGATCAAAGTTTTCCAAAAGATCTTGGATACACTCTTGGAGGTCAAGGTCTTCAAATAGAAAATCATTTTTTTCACTTTTCACCCTGTAATAGAATAGTATCTGTGATACATTTCCTTGGATTTGATTTTTCACATAGTCCAACTTAAAAGTTGTATCCTTTGGCAACTGGTCACTTTGATTGTCCAAAAGGAGGGAAAGAAGCGAAAGAGGGAGTTTGATTTCATGAGCCCATTTTTCAACATAGTCCTCGTATTCGGCTAGTAATGAGTTGAGCTTTCCTATTTCCGCTTGCCTTTGGTAAAGCGCATTTGCGATTTCTTCGATGCTTTCTTTCTCTGAGGCACTTGATAAACGCAATAATTCCAGCTCCGTATCCATCTTAGGATTGGCTATGAAGGCTTTATAGGCAGCGGATTTTTTTCTTTCTTTTCTTATCAGTAGGAATGATAGGATGAAAAAGAGCAGGACAGTAGCTAAAAGATAGAGAATGATGAGGGCTTGAAACTTTCTCACGTCTGAAAGCCAAAGCAGGACAGCTGTGAATAGATCAAATGCTAAGAGAACAAGTAACCAAGGCAGATAGGTAGCCAAATATTTAGGATTCTGTTTCATATTCCCTTTCCTCTTCCAATTTGTAACCGATGCCTCTGACGGACTTGACTTGAAGTGCAATGCCAGCCTGTTTCATCACCTTTTTGAGTCTTGCAATATTTACTTGAAGGGCATTTTCATCGATGAACTCAGTTGTATTCCACAGTTTCATGCTTAGTTCTTCTTTTGTGACGACAGAATCAGTTGCCACTAATAAAGTTTCTAACAATTTCCCTTGATTTTGGGGGAGTAAAATCGAGTGTCCATTGATATAAAGGGTATAGGTCTGTCTATCCAGCAGAAAATTATCTTTTTCAAGTAGATTTTGTCTGCCTTCATAGCGTTTCAAGATATTTTCTATACGTGCCAAAAATCTTTCTTTCTTGAAAGGCTTTGTTAGATACTCATCTGCCCCTAATTTCAGGGCGTAGATTTCATCTTTTAATTGTTCACGGGAAGTGAGAACCAATATAGGGACAGAGCGTTTTGACTTGAGATTTTTACAAATTTGAAAACCTGTTTCTCCTGGCAAATTCAAATCCAGTATGATTAGATCTGTATCGTATTGCAACACTTGCTGGCTTGTATCTTTGAAGTCAGTCAACTTATCAACTTGATAACCCGCTTTCTCTAACAAGATGACAATTTCATCTCGAATCAAGGCTTCATCTTCAATAACCAGAATATGCTTCATATTGGTTCCTCCTTTTCCTATTTTATTCTACCTTATTCATCTCTTTTGGGTTCCATTAATGACAATAAGTACTTGTTGCTATTTTTCTTTACAATTCTGATATAGATGACTTCAAAGCCAGCTAAGAGCAGTACGATCAGCATGGCTGTGATAAATCTCTGCCCCATAACCATTCTTGCGCTAGTGGGCACTATTCCTGTGAGGAGGGAGCTCACTCCGAAGCTACTACTGATAAGTGCAAGGGCTATTGGTAGACCGAAATACCAGTTGACTTGCTTTTCTGACGATTTACAAAGAGTTTCGTAGTTGGCACCAAGATGGATTAAGGTCTGGTATCGTCTGTAGGATTGTTTTTGTCCCATCAAAAACTGAACGCCGATAATTGTATTTGCGACAACAAGGAAGGTGATAGACAGATAGATGGTAACATAGCTGGCAGAGATAATGTAAAACAATTGTCTTCCCATATTTTGTATATAGCTTTCATAGCCAAGAGAGGTTTGATTTAGCTTTTCATTGGTATCTGAGATAGCTCTCATCAAGCCTTTTTCCTTGACTAGCTCAGGAGCCAAGATACCGCTAACATAGTTCGAATAGCGACCGTCTGTATAGCTCATAAAAATCTCATCTGGAACTATGAGAGCGACAGAGAGGGTTATCTCATGATCCGTTACGATTGGCAAAGACTCCACCTCGCCAATCAATTTTACATCATTTCCCATGACTTTGATTTGAGGCTTTGTCTTTAGGACAGAGTTGACGAGACTTTCATCTGGCAGAAAATCTTTCCCCATATACAAATATGCTTCCTTATTAGTTAATTCTAGAGGAGGGAGACTGGCAGCCTTTCTAAGTTCATTGTATTCGGAAACTGGTATGAGGTGGGAAGTAGTAGACTGTTTAAATCTTTGGAGCAAAATTTCCATGTTCTTGCTTCCTTTTTGCTTTTTCAACTCCTTGATGATCTCTTCGAAGGACACGGACTCGTGTTCTTTAGTTTGGCCTACTTTAATTTGCAGAATCTTTGAAAACTGTGATGCCAGTCCAGCAGCTTCAAGCTCTTTTTTAACTGTATTCACATCAAGATTTTCATCTGTTTCCTGCTTGCTATCTCTAAATGTATAATCCAATACGTGGGTTTGATTGCCTGGATTGCCGCTTGTAATGGCCACACCTGCTCCAAAGAGGCACAAGGCAGAGAAAATTAAGAGGGAGCAGACAGCCAGTATAGTTGAGCGTTGGATAACTAATTCCTGAATCTGTCTAAAATTATAGGCATGAAGTTTTCGATTGTTTCCAAGCTTGACCAAAAAGTCTATAAATAAACGCATACCAAAGAAGAGTAGGATAGTTCCCAGAGTTCCTAAGAGAACGGTGATGCCCATTGTTATGACATTTTCCCAAGCTCGTCCACTCATACCCATGTAATAGGCTGTTCCTAGAAGCAAAATTCCGAGGACAGAAGCAAGAAGGTACACCCCCTTGGGGAGTAGTTTCTTCATCCCAGAAGGAGAATAGGCGAGCAGGTTTCCGATTTCCATATTGGCAGTCTTTGTACTTAAAAGGACAAAAACAGCTAATTTTACGGCTAGGAAGCCGATGACTGTATAGAGTAGAGCTGTGGTAGATAGAGAAAATTGATGTTCAATAATCCCTAGTCCCACAATTTTAGCGGTTATTAGGCTAATCAATTCTGAAATTAAGATGGAAATAGGAAGGCCTATTCCAAGGGCAAGGACACTGTTTCTCAAATCCTCGAGTAGGAGCAGTAAGAAGAGTTTGCTTCTTCGCATGCCCAGTGTGAGATAGACACCAAATTCATGTTTTCTCCTTTCCATCTGCATACTGCTTGAGAAGTAGACTAGAAAAAAGAGAATAAAGAGCGTTGCTACATAAAGAATGGGAATCATGCTAAAGAGTTTATTTACAGCGTCACTTTCTATTTGTTTTAGAAAGTGCATCACATCTTGATGAGACAAAGAAAGGATGATGTAAAAGGAGATAATAGACAGAACCATAGAACTGAAATACAAGCCGTTATTTTTTCGATCTCTCTTGCTATTTCTTGAGACTAATTTAGAAAACATTACCATCACCTCCAGCTAGTGCAGCCATGACCTTTAGTATTCTGTGATAGAAGTCTTCTTGACTTTCTCTTGGATAATCGCGACGGATTTCATGGAATAGTTTTCCATCTTGGATAAACAAGATGCGGTTGCAAAAGCTAGCTGCGACAGAATCGTGGGTCACTATGAGAATGGTGGTTTTTTCCACTTGATTCATTTCGGATAATTTTTGCATCAAAATGGTCGCATTTTTTGAATCCAAAGCTCCTGTGGGCTCGTCCGCAAATACAATCTTAGGGTCTAAAATTAAGGCGCGCGCAGCAGCTACCCTTTGCCGTTGACCACCTGATAATTGAGAAGGGAACTTATCCAGAAGTTCAGAAATATCCAGATATTGGGAAAGTAATTCTAACCGAACCTTGCTTTCGTTGGCATCGACCTCGTGCAAAGACAAGGGAAGTAAAATATTTTCTTTGGCTGTAAGATTGTCCAAGAGCTCAAAATTCTGGAAGAGATAGCCAATTTCCTTGCCTCTATAATCTGCTAATTGGCTCCCTTTTAACTGACCTAAATACTTTTCTTGCATTTGAATGGAACCGTCAGTTGGCTTGATGATTGTGGCTAGACAGTTAAGAAGAGTTGTTTTCCCAGAACCGCTACTCCCCATAATTCCTAAGAACTCACCTTTTACAACTTGAAAAGATATGCTATCCAAGGCTTTGGTAATATTGGGACCTTTCCCATAAAACTTTTTTAATGATTCTACTCGTAAAATTGTGTCCATGTGAAACACCTCCATTTTTTGTTACTTTCATTATAATATGAATCAGAGTAGAATAATACTTACGGATGATGTAAGAAATCTTTATCGCTGACTTTTATAATCAGGTTATTGGAGCTATACTTACTATATTATAGCATGGTTTTAAGGATTTAAAAAGAGAAGTAGGGGGGAGGGATTCCTACAACCTTGAAACCATCGAATTTCAAAATTTAAAGAAAAACCACTGAAGTTCATGATCCAGCGGTATTATCTTACAGGAAAATCTATTTCCGTTCTTATTTTCTATAGTTACTTCATTGAAATCTGACAAAGAATAATTGTAGCAAGCTAGTTTTAAAGAATTCTCTTCAGCCTACACTATTTTTTATCCAAAGATAAATCTCACTATACGATTACTGGCTTTCTCTGTTGCCTTATTAATATCATCTTTTTTCCAATATGGCTTTACATAATTGCCATAAGTTTCTACAAGAGCAGTCGCTAAGGGATAAATGCTATTAACATAGCCTAATTTACTCTTTTGTGTTGTAGATACCTTTGTTCTAAACCATTGATTTCCAATTGAGCGATTGATTTTTTCCTCGAGCAAAATTTTATTTCCAAGTTTATTTACTATTGCACGAAATTCCTCTTCAGAATTAATCTCGGCATCTTTGCGAATTTCTTGTAGATTTTTACCACTTAATGGCATTATATGCTCAATATCATATTTATCTCCTAATAGGAAAGTTGATTTTGTTTCTTTAGCAAATAGATACTCGTTCAAATATACAAGTTTATGTTTATTATACTCCAATATTTCGCTTTTGATATCTTCGTTATCCCAATTATAACGAAGATGATTCTCAAAGTCTTGTTTGATTTTTAGCTCGCTAATCTCTTTATCAGCTAATTTAACCTCTTCTGCAAAAAGGAATGTCTTAAAATACTTACTTGAATAGCCAGCATCTACCAGCTCCATGATTGTAAATAGTTTCAACAGGCTTTCAACGATGATCTCGACCCCTTCCTCTTTTACATTGTCTACATCAAATCTATATAAATAGCTTGAAAGAAAAAGTTTTGCATTTTCGTTAAATTTTAACAATACCTGAACACATGGATATTCGGAAATTTTTTTCCATATTTTAGCCAATCTAATCATGTCTTTACATAAATTAACTGGAGAATTTAGCAAGTCCTTATTTATCTCTGTATAGTATCTTCGTAATCCAGGTGTAGTAACGTTTACAACACCCGAATCACTTACAGTCTCTCCACGTATAGCCCTTGTGTAGTACATATGTTGCATTAAGATAGAATCTATATTAGCAATACCATTCTTAGTTAAATCACTAATTTGGGATAAGAGGCTTGTCCAAAGATTCGTAAATTCTTTTCCATTACCATCTTTTTCTGCTATAGCATATAGTTTTGCAGATATAATGTCTGCATCATATAACGGAAGTCCATCAGAGTTAAGAGAGTTGAACATTGTTATGGCTTGCTCTACCTGCCAGCTCTTAATTTCAATCACTTCACAATTATCAGTAAAAGCTTTTGCAATTATATTTAGTTGAGAAGCAGGCAATTCCTCAATGACTGTGTAAAAGTAGTTGAAGTTGCGGAAAAAATTTGTATACTTATTATCTTTCTGCTTGTATGGGATTTTGATAACATTACTTTTCGCTTCATCGTAATCTACAGAATTTAGAATAGAAGAGAGGTCTGTTTTATACCGTTCGTTAATAGAGTAGCTTTCTAAAGTTAGCAATCTTTTACATATTTCTCCGTCCCTTTCTTTGTTAGGTTCATCGGTAATATCTTCAGACTCAACCTTATAAAGAATTCCCATGATCTTTCGTCTCCGTTCTTTTAGACCACGGAGAAGTCCTGCAGAATCTTCATCGTTTGGTGTTTGTTTTATCGAATCATTAATTTTAATAAGTAATGCCTTTAATAATAGTAAAAAGGTTGTCGTACGCTGTTGACCATCAATCAATCCAAATCTTGTATCATCTTCTTGGCAATTAATAATGATAGTTCCAAAGAAGTACGAATCTTTATTGTTGCTCGCGACAAAATTTTGAATATCCTGCCAAAGTTTATCGCAATTATCTGTTCCCCAAGAATATGCTCGTTGATATTCTGGAATAGTAAAAATTGTATTATCCTCTAGTTTAAGATAATCTCCAATTTTTCGAAGTTTAGGTTCAATATTTTTTGCCATTTACTTTCTTTCTCTTATTTAAACGTGTTATTGATGATTTTTTATCCGACATAATGATTTTGATTATTTTTTACAGTTTTCTTTTTAGAAATAATTCAAAAGGAAAGGAGTATATGTTTTTCTTTTTTACAAAACGCTGAAGTTCATGCTTCAGCGCTATTATTTTTATTATAGAAAACTCTATTCCCATTCAATTAAAAATTTCATAGGTTTAGTGCCAGAAAACCTTGATTTATTAAGGTTTATAATGCCTTTTAAATATATTTGGCGGGATTTCTGGCGGGGTTATCTTTTTAGATTTTGATTCCCGTTGAATTGAATTTTTGTTTTTGGAGCTGTATGTATGGATATATTCCCACTCATTATTTCAGCAATAGATTCGTCAGCTCCACGCCAAAGGTGTGAATAATGTTTCAAAGTAATTTCTGGGCTAGAATGACCTAACCTTTTCGACAAAATCAAGACAGATACATTAAACTCGTTTATCAAATAAGAAGCGTTACTATGACGAAGTCCTTTTCCCTGTATTCGCTTTACATTAGCTAGTTCAGAATATCGTTGAATAATTCTAGCTAGTGTAGATTTTATCATTGGAAGGCTATCATATGTAAATATAAAATCAGTTTCATTGCCTAAACCAATTTCTTTCTGTCTGTCTTTCCAACGCTTTAAAATAGAAATCGTATCATCATCTAGGGAAATAATACGTTTGCCATCACTTGTTTTGGTATAGGCATTTCTTTGCCAGTTTTTTCTTGATTTTAGAATAAGCATATGATGAACACGCATACGCTTTTTATCGAAATCAATATCATTCCACCAAAGTGCCATTCCTTCATTTACTCGAATACCTGTCATGAAAAAAGTCCAAAGCATAACGAAATTAAGATGTTCATAAAAATCATCAAGACAGATTTGAGCAATAACACGCTCAAATTCTACTTTAGTCCAGTATGGAACGATAGCCTTTCCTTTCGGAATAGCTTTGGCTTTCTTAGAGATATTAGTTTCCAAATAACCCATTTCTACAGCATAATCAAGAGACTTTCTAAACATACCAAAGATTAGACTAGCGTAGGCTTGAGAGTAGCCAGAACCGTTTTCATCTTTACTTGACAGTAACCATATCCGATAGTTTTGAATATCTTCAATAGTCAAACCACGTAGTGTCTTGTTATAAAATCGTTCAGCAATCTTTTCAAGATTTTTGATTCTGACAGCATAAGTACTTTCTTCCACATACGATTTATAATATGGTATATAACAATCTAAAATAAACTGCTTGACAGTCATATTGTAATTAGCGTAAGTATGAGCTTTGTGATACTCTCGTTTTACCCGAGTCAATTCTAAATACGCCTCTCTGGCAGTAGAAAAAGGCTTACCGTTGCTATCTTTTCTACTTTTCTTTCTAATACGTTTACCACTGATTCTATCAATACCTAGCTCTGTTTCATAGAAATATTTTCCTTTCGTATCAACAAACACACCGCTATAACGTGTTTTTGCCATTTGTTATTCCTCATCTAGTTTTACACCGATAAGGTTTTCTACTCTTTCCCGTGGGACTAGTCCAAGTCTACGGTTATTGTAGAATGGTATACCTTTATTATACACCAAATCCTGCTTTACCGCTTGAATAATACTAATTGCAGTATGTTTCTTATATCCTAGTTTTATCAAGTCGTCTTTACTAATCAATGATTTCATACGCTTACTGTTCCCTTCTGATTTTTATTCTTGTATCAGTTGAATTTTGAATAACCTCCCCATTGTCATCTATTGATAGATTGTAAATCGCAATATCTTCTTTGTACTCAAGATTATCTAAATGACCTACTGAAAAACTGGGGGTTAATCCCTCAAAATAATTTCTTTCTAAATTTTCATAGCTTACTATCGGTTTTATTAAACCACGAGATGAAAAATATTTTGGCTGTTTATATCCACTTGGAATAGCTAGTAAATCTTTTGTGATATATTTTGTAATGTAGTTAGCAACTTTTTCAGAAGAATCGATTTTTGTAACGGTACTAAATCCTAATTGATATGAATCAACATTATAGACTTGCTTGCCATTCTTTTTTATCAATCGACCAGTTTTAGTATTTCTTGCTTTTGTTAATTTTGGACTAAAACCGCCTGTTACTCCATGAAAATGAAGCCGTCCATTTTTGTGTAATTCTGGTATGAAAATATAGTGAAATTTTCCATATTTTTCACGCTGAGCTTTGAGCCAAGCGCGTATTTTCTTTTTTACGATTAAATAATCATGGGAATTGATTTTTTCGTCGTTAAAAGTTAATGTCCAAAATAAATCGAAATCATTGCACAGCATGTAGTGACGAATACGCCTTTTTATCCTATTGGCTTGCTGATAGAGTTCTTTTTCACTTGGACTTTTAAAAGTATTAGATACTGTAGTATCGGTTTCTCCTAGTCTTCTAAATTTTGGTTTTCGATAGTATATGACCTCGAAAGTATTTGGATTATATTGAATTATTTTTGTGTTATATAATTCTCTAGTCATTAGTCCTCCGCTTATCATGCCTGCATGTCAAGTAGCAGGCTAATATACACATCTAGCGAGCCCTGGCTTGCTTATGGGCAAGCCGGCTCACTAGATAGTTAGTTCATTCTATCTGCTTTCTTGGAATAGTTTGAAAGTCCCTTATTTTATCTTTGAAATCTATTGAATCTAAATCAAAATATGGAGTCTCAAAATATTTTATTCCGTTTGTTCTCGGAGTTAAAATATATCCTTTTCCAACTCCTCCTCTGTACTCCGCCAAAAGGTCTCTTTTCTCTTTACCCATGACACTGTAAAACGTTTCTTCGGATATGCTTGATTCACTTCCTAAAATAATTCTTGTCTGGCACTGTTCGGTTACTGCACGTGGTAAATCTGAAGCAAGTAATTTTTGGCTTGCCAAGATGAGTAAACCACGTCCGGAAGCTCGTGATTTTAGGGCAAGTATTTTTAGCAATCTAACCATCTCCTTTTGTTGGGAAGGTGTGCCAGATTCTAAGGCTGCAAGCACCTCATCAAATATAAGATAATGGGCTGGAAGTGAGAAATCACTATAAGTAGTTGAAAAATCAACTGAAGAAAAAGAGAAATAACGTTTGTAGGTATCTTGCATTTCAAAAACCATTTGCTCAAGAAGTAGAACAATCTCTTCTGCTGTACGTGCAACAGGAATACCGAGGTTTTCAAAGGTTGCACCTAAAGAAGTTCGTTTTGCGTCAATTAAACTCACAGAATGCCCCTGTTTAATTAGCATACCAGCAAGAGCAGCAAGATAAAGTGATTTTCCTGCTCCGCTAGGGGCTATAACAATCTGGTGGCAAGCCTCACTAGCTATATCAAAGCGAATGTCATTATATAGTTTTATAGGAGAGTAATTGATACAGTAATCGTCATCGGCTATCTCAAATAATTCACTTACAGAATATCTCATTGGATTTTCTCCGTATTTAAGAATAATAATATTCTTCTCTATAGTGGATTCTAAAAGATTCCATTCTCTATAGGTAGTCTGAATAAGAAATTCGGTCAACCGTCTAGTGATTTCTTTGACTTGCTGAATACTAGGAACTGTTCCCGATGGATTTAGTTCAATCACAGTCCTGTTATCTGCTTTATAAAATCTCCACTCAACTGTTTTTATTTGAGTTTTATTAGATGGTAGTTGGATTAGGTCTAGCCGTTCTGTTGCAAGTTCAAGAATACTTAAAAATCTGTACTTCCAGATAGGAGAATAAACCGAAAACAATAATTTTATAGCGACATGACCGATAAAAAGAGCTACAAGAGTAGAAGATACAATAATACTTATCTTGTAGACAACGCTGAATAAGGGTAAGCGTGATGAAAGAAAGGTAATAACAAGAGATAATAGGAGTACCTTAAACAGTTTCTTGAAGATAAAACATTGCCTTTCTTTATGGTTTTCTATGGTTTCTGAAATAGATAAGTAAGTGGGGGTATCCTCACGAAAATCATATCTACTCAAATTTCGTTTTATTTTAGTTAGTATCATGATTTAGCACCCAGTAACTTTATTTCTGAAATTATGAGCTTAAATTCTCTGTAAGCACCGCCATTTCGACCATCAGATATCCATTTTAACGCTAATAATGCTCCTTCTAAATCTATTGTTTTAGCAATGATTAACTCATTATTAATTTTTTTCAAAAAAGATTCATCGTTGTATATCTCAACAGTGAAAGGTTTTATGCTACTTAAATCTCCACCAACATCTTGAATAGCCTTAACAATTTCTGGCTGAAGAGCCAATAAAACTTTTTTACTTATTGTTCCATCAATGACTTCATTTTTTTCATTACGTTTAGGAACGTCTCTACATTCAATAACAAAAGCACTAGTAGGAGTATGTTCTACATTTGACGTACCAATTAGTAGATTTTTCAAGCTTGGTGAGTTAAAACTCACTTTTCCAATATTATTTTCCATTTTGTTACCTCTTTATCTTTGTGCGCACACTAGATTAATTTTATCAAGCAGTTCATGACCTCCTTGACAGTCATATTGTCTCATTTTTAATTAGTTAAAATGTGGGGATAAAAATTTTTTGACAACAAAAAAATCCCCACACGAAGTGGGGAAAATATGCTATACAGTACTAAATAAAAATTGTATCATTTACTATAAATTAAACTTTCGAGTGTTAGTTTATCTATTATTGGTAATAAAATATACTTTGCTAATAAATCCAACTTTTCTGGAAGTTTCTGGTAGCTAAGATAAGATTCCTTATTTTTATGTGATAGTGTGACAGAGTCTTTTTTTCTAAATAAAAATACTGAATCATTTTCTAAAATTTCTATAGTATCAAACTGATTATAGGTAAAATCAATAAATTTATCTTTTAATTCATTGTAAGAAGAACTTGCTAAAGGAAAATGTTGTTGAAAATATTCTTTGATATCCTCTGTATTTGTTAGTGATAAATTCAATAAGTGCTTAGAATATTCTGGTATTCCTTGAATATCAAGAATCATTTCAATAAAGAAATCTTCTAAATATTCGTCTATATCACAGCCCCATAATACTTCATTTTCATCAGTAAAATAATGTTCTTCATTAACAAAGTAATTCAATACACTTGGAGTGATTAAATAGGGATTGTTCCTACTTAAATCAGATAAATTGGAGTAATTTAATATTTTCCCAATAAGTTTTTCATCTGAATGTAAATCGATATGTCTTTTGAGTTTTAAATCTTTGTATTTCTTTTGGATTCTTTGTGAGCATTTTTTAAAAATAAAATGACATGAGTTAGGAAATTTTTCCTTACATAAATTATTGAATTGCTTACTGGACATAATTAAACTTCTCCTATATCATCTGGAATATAAGTAATTACATCATACACATTGCAATTTAAGATAAAGCATAAGGTATCAAGTGTAGCTGTAGTTATTGGTTTTCCTTTTTTCATTCTATGTAGTGTATTGCTGGATAGACCGTGGTGAAAAATTAATTCGTATTCTGTTTTCCCTTGTTTAAATAAGGTTTCGTAGAAGGGTTTGTATGAAATCATCGTTCTCATCTCTTTTCTAAATAGATAATTTCATTTTATCTCTATTAATTTATTGACTATACTCAATAAATTGACTATAATTAAGGGGAGATTAATCGATTGGAGGATTTTATATTGAAACTTGAAGATTTCCAGACTTTTCCATTTAAAAATGTTCAAGAATATATTTCAGACAAAGAAAAAGCAATAAAATTTAGTTTCTTATTGCAAGGAGACGAACCTGACCGTTCTGAATTGATGAAATTAATATATAAAGACATTTTCGAATGGTATGATGACAAAGTACATAGTGGCGACACTCTTATAACATATCGTACAGCAATTTTTCGAAAATATTATGGAAAATCATATAGTAAGTTATCCAGAGATAAGCAACGCGAGATTCTTAATATTATAAAATCATACACTGAATATGATGATGATTTTCCTTTCGAATTTGAGCTTGACAATAAAGAAAAAAACGTTTATCAGATTTGTAATAATTATCAAATAGGAAATTTTGGAATTTTTCCAAAAGGAAGAATAAATCCTAAAAGAGCACAGTCTCCTTATAATGATTATTTTGATCTTACTCTATCAGTAATATGGGACTTATATGATGGCACATTGACTCCAGATGATGAGTTTAAAAGAGCAATTTTAGATGAAAAGGAATATTTTGACCAATTTAAAGATTTTGAAACATTTCTATCCGATAACTTCTTAACTGTATTTTTTGATGATGAAGGATATTTAATTCGATTATCTGAAATTGATGATTTTGAGGAATATGTAAGAATTAGTAATCAAATTATTTATACTAGAGGGCTTGCTATTCTAACCTACCTTCAATCAATGTATGATGATAATAGTGAATTGCCTACCCAACAACTTGAAGAAAAGAAAACAGTTCCTAGACCAACTACCAAAGAGTTAGCACATCGAACTCTTAAAATTGCAGAAGAAGAAATAGATAAAATTTCTAAATTTGATGAATATTATAATGAACTTGAATTTAATCTTCATAAAGAAAAATTTGAAACTACAAAAAAACGAATATACGGTGCTATTGTTCTTTTCTTGTTCATTGTATCACTATTTTTTTACACTTCAGAAATTATCATGTTCATTTGGATTTTATCTACAGTACTATATGTAGCAGATAAAATCAGAATTGTTAAAGAAAAAATAAAATACGATAAAATAATAAATGCGACTCAAGAAAAATATAGGGAAGAAAAGAAAAAATTATTATCTACTTTGCGAAAAGAGTACTACTCCATTCCAACTGAATTTAGAACATATAATCATATTTCAGGTATACGATATTTTTTAAACGCTGATATTGCATCAAATTTGCAACAAGCTATTCACTATTATTCAAATGAATACAATTCTAAAATGATGCAAGACCAAATTTATAGCTTACATCATTCAAACACAATATTACAAGATAGAATTAAGGAGCTCGAATTAGAAAGAGAGCTGGAAAAATACTAATCAAAAAGGAGAATACTACAATGACAAAATTTAATTTACAATCAAATCAAATTTATAGTGAATTAAGTAAGTTTGAGATAGAAGAAATACTGTATAATGCTACAAAACAATTGAACGGTAGTGTTGAACGGCAAAGTTCTGAAGAAATTTCATACTCTGGACAGGGAAATTTTTTTGATTACATGAAGCACCCAGGTTTAAGTAGATATACATGTTGGCAAGTCTTAGTTACTATATCAGATTTAGGGGATAAACGAAAAGTTGAGCTAACTGCAGTCGGAGAAAGTCCGATTAGTTACCTACTAAATAATTTTCTATCATTCATTACTTTTTATACCTTATTCCAACGTCATCGTAATCTTAATTTTGGCATATCAAAAGAAAAGGCTAAATACCTTTCTAATTTGTTGTAGAAGATAATTTATATACAAAAAACTCTCTTAGTACATATTCACACTAAGAGAGTTTTTTGTAATCTATTTGCCAAGTTTGGCGGGAAAATTGGCGGGGTAACTTTTCTAAAAAGATAAATTTATACCATTCTAACTTCTATAAACCCGATAGAATCGGTGTAAAACATTCATTTTTACTTTCTATATTATTCCCACTCAACAGTTGCTGGTGGTTTACTTGTAATATCGTAGACGATACGGTTAACGTGGTCCACTTCGTTTACGATACGTACAGAAATCTTTTGAAGGACATCCCAAGGAATTTTGGCAAAGTCAGCAGTCATACCATCGATAGAGGTGATGGCACGGATTGCAATCGTGTAGTCATATGTACGACCGTCACCCATAACACCAACTGAACGAACGCCTGTATTAACAGTGAAGTATTGCCAGATATCGCGGTCAAGACCTGCTTTAGCAATTTCTTCACGAAGAATAGCGTCTGACTCACGAACTGTTTCTAGCTTTTCTTCAGTGATTTCACCCATAACACGGATAGCAAGTCCTGGTCCTGGGAATGGTTGGCGCCATACGATATGGTCTGGCATACCAAGCTCTGTACCAAGGGCACGAACTTCGTCTTTATAGAGAGTGTTGAGTGGTTCAATCAATTCAAATTGCATGTCTTCTGGAAGACCACCCACGTTGTGGTGTGACTTGATAGTTTGAGCTGTATCCGTACCAGACTCGATAACATCTGTATATAAAGTACCTTGAGCAAGGAATTTCACATTTTTGAGCTTGCTTGCTTCGTCATCAAATACATACACAAACTCGTTACCGATGATTTTACGTTTTTGTTCTGGGTCAGAAACGCCAGCAAGTTTATCAAGGAAACGTTTAGCAGCGTCTGCTTTGACGATATTCAAACCAAACTTACCACCAAGCATGTCCATAACCTGATCTGCTTCACCTTTACGAAGAAGACCGTGATCCACGAAGATACAGATCAATTGATCGCCAATAGCCTTTTGGAGAAGAACCCCAACGACAGATGAGTCAACCCCACCTGAAAGGCCAAGAAGGACACGTTTATCACCGACGGTTTCACGGATTTTTTGGATCTGCATATCGATGAAGTTATCCATTGTCCAGTCGCCTTTAGCTTTACAAATGTTAAGGGCAAAGTTACGAAGGATATCGTTTCCGTATGCAGAATGACGAACTTCTGGGTGGAATTGAATACCGTAAATGTGTTTATCTGGATTTTCAATGGCTGCGTATGGGCAGTCAGCTGATGTACCTGTACGAACAAAGTCAGAAGGAATCTCAGTAACCGCATCACCATGACTCATCAAAACAGTCTGTTCATCAGGTGTTGATTCAAAAAGAGCTGATGGTGTATGAGTTAGAGTTGATTGACCGTATTCACGATTTCCAGCATCACCTGCAGGAACAACTTTTCCTCCAAGTTTATGGGTCAACAACTGCATACCGTAACAGATTCCCAAAATTGGAATTCCAAGTTCGAAGATTTCTGGGTCAATATCAAATGAACCATCTTCGTATACAGAGTTTGGACCACCTGATAGGATAATTCCTACAGGATTGATTTCACGAACTTCAGCAGCTGAAATTTTATGGCTTTTTAGTTCTGAAAAAACACCAATCTCACGGATACGGCGTGAAATCAGCTGGTTGTATTGGCTACCATAGTCCAATACGATGATTTTTTCTACATCTTGCAAATCAGTTGAAATGTTGCTCATCTTTTTCCTTTCTCAAAAGAAATATCTTTTTTCAATATTCTATCACAAATAAGGGCGAATTACCAACTAAACAAGGCGAAGTTTGACTTTTTCTAGTTTATTGGGGTACAATAGAGAAAAGATAGAAATGAAGTGAAAAATATGCTACCCGCTTATATGAAAATCCATGATCAGATTAAAAAGGATATTGACGAACACCGTTGGGCAATTGGTGAGAGACTTCCTAGTGAACGAGACTTAGCAGAGCAGTTTGCGGTCAGTCGCATGACCCTCCGCCAAGCCGTATCTCTATTAGTCGAAGAAGGCGTCTTAGAGCGCCGCGTAGGAAGTGGCACCTTTGTTTCTAGTACTCGGGTACAAGAAAAGATGCGAGGAACAACAAGTTTTACTGAAATTGTTAAGTCCCAAGGTAAAGTACCCTCTAGCCAGCTCATTTCCTACAGAAAAACCATTCCCAATGAGCAGGAAGTTGCAAAGTTAGGAATTTCTCCAACGGAGAATATTATCCGAATGGAACGGGTCCGCTATGCCGACCAAGTTCCTCTAGTTTATGAAGTTGCTTCTATTCCTGAAAAATTCATTAAGGACTTTAAAAAAGAAGAAATCACTAGTCATTTCTTCCAGACTCTACAAAAACACGGCTACCGTATCGGTAAATCACAGCAGACAATCTATGCTCGCCTTGCTAAAGAAAAAATCGCCCACTATTTGGAAGTTGAAAAAGGACATGCTATTCTTGGTCTGACTCAGGTTTCTTACCTAGAAGATGGTACTGCTTTTGAATACGTAAAAAGTCAATATGTAGGCGAACGCTTTGAATTTTATCTTGAAAATAACTAGTCTAGAAAGGCTAGCTTTTTGCTTTCTTAAAACATTAGAATTGTCAAAACAATCTGTCTAGGCTTGATTTTATGGATTATTTACTATAAAATGAGAAGGAAAAACGTCAAACTTTTATATTGCAAATAGGAGAAAACATGACAAAAACATTAAAACGTCCTGAGGTTTTATCACCTGCTGGGACTTTAGAGAAGCTAAAGGTAGCTGTTCAGTATGGAGCAGATGCTGTCTTTATCGGTGGTCAGGCCTATGGTCTTCGTAGCCGTGCAGGAAACTTTACCTTTGAACAGATGGAAGAAGGCGTGCAGTTTGCGGCTAAGTATGGAGCTAAGGTCTATGTAGCTGCCAATATGGTTATGCACGAAGGAAATGAAGCTGGTGCTGGTGAGTGGTTCCGTAAACTGCGTGATATCGGGATTGCAGCAGTTATCGTATCTGACCCAGCCTTGATTATGATTGCAGCAACAGAAGCACCAGGTCTTGAAATCCACCTCTCTACCCAAGCAAGTGCCACTAACTATGAAACTCTTGAGTTCTGGAAAGAACTAGGCTTAACTCGTGTCGTTTTGGCGCGTGAGGTTTCAATGGAAGAATTGGCAGAAATTCGCAAACGTACAGACGTTGAGATTGAAGCCTTTGTTCATGGAGCTATGTGTATTTCCTACTCAGGTCGCTGTACGCTTTCAAATCACATGAGTATGCGTGATGCTAACCGTGGTGGTTGCTCTCAGTCTTGCCGTTGGAAGTACGACCTTTACGATATGCCATTTGGGAAAGAACGCAAGAGCTTGAAAGGTGAGATTCCTGAAGAATTTTCTATGTCAGCCGTTGACATGTCTATGATTGACCATATCCCGGATATGATTGAGAATGGTGTGGACAGTCTAAAAATCGAAGGACGTATGAAGTCTATTCACTACGTATCCACAGTAACAAACTGCTACAAGGCGGCTGTTGATGCTTATCTAGAAAGTCCAGAGAAGTTTGAAGCTATCAAGCAAGACTTGATTGATGAGATGTGGAAGGTTGCCCAACGTGAATTGGCAACAGGTTTCTACTACGGTACACCATCTGAAAATGAGCAGTTGTTTGGTGCTCGTCGTAAAATTCCTGAGTATAAGTTTGTCGCTGAAGTGGTTTCTTATGATGATGCGACACAAACAGCAACTATTCGTCAACGGAACGTTATTAACGAAGGCGACCAAGTTGAGTTTTATGGCCCAGGTTTCCGTCATTTTGAAACGTATATCGAAGATTTACATGATGCCAAAGGCAATAAAATCGACCGTGCTCCTAATCCAATGGAACTCTTGACTATCAAGGTTCCACAACCTGTTCAAGCTGGAGACATGGTTCGAGCTCTCAAAGAAGGTCTCATCAATCTTTATAAGGAAGATGGAACCAGCGTCACAGTGCGTGCTTAATAAAAATGTAGGATACGAAAGCTTTCTAGTTGCTTTCCCTTTAATTCTTCTTACTAAAAGAGCATTAGGTTAAAGAAAATATATTAATTTCCATCCGAGATTTCATCTCGGATTTTTTCATTATTTTTCAGAAAGACCTAGATAATGGACGGATTTATTACAAGTTTTTTGCAAAGTTTTCTATATAATAGACTTAAAAATAGTAAAATTGTAAATAATTTCCATTAAACGCTTTCAACGTAAGTAAAAAGTTGACAAATCCAATTTTTAGGACTAAACTAAGTAAGTAAATTTTAATTAAAAGGAGAATTCGTCATGAATTTAACATTTTTCGGTCTATGTCTTGCCTGTATGGGTGTATCTCTTGGTGAAGGTATGTTGATGAACGGTTTGTTGAAATCAGTTGCTCGCCAACCAGATATCATCTCAGAACTACGTAGTTTGATGATCCTAGGGGTTGCCTTTATTGAAGGTACTTTCTTCGTTACTCTTGTCTTTTCATTTATCATCAAATAAAAGAAGTATAAATTGAAAAAGGGAGGATTTTAGATGGAAGAAAGTATTAATCCAACCATCAATATTGGTCCTGTTACCTTTAATTTAACCATAGTAGTTTTGACTTTGTTGACTGTAGCACTTATTTTTGGCTTTATTTATTGGGCAACTCGAAATATGACTTTGAGACCCACAGGAAAACAAAATGTATTAGAGTATTTATTTGATTTTGTTGTTGGATTTACAAAATCAAACCTTGGTCCAATGATAAAGGATTATTCTCTCTTTTATTTCTGTTTATTCCTATTTATGGCCATTGCAAATAATATTGGCTTAATGGCTAGAATTCAGACTACAGATGGTGTAAATCTTTGGACCTCACCAACAGCAAATTTGTCATTTGACTTGGTCTTGTCTTTTACAATTATCTTAATGACCCACGTAGAAGGAATTCGTCGTCGTGGAATCAAAAAGTATTTAAAAGCATTTGTAACACCAGGTTTTATGACACCAATGAATCTCTTGGAAGAAGTTACCAATCTCCTTTCACTTGCATTGCGGGTCTTTGGTAATATCTTTGCAGGGGAAGTGATGGCAAGTATGTTAGTCCTACTTTCTCATCAGGCCTTCTATTGGTATCCTATTGCTTTTGGAACAAATCTAATCTGGACTGCATTTTCTGTTTTTATTTCTTGTGTACAAGCATATGTATTTACATTGTTATCTTCAATGTACCTAGGAAATAAAATTAATGATGAAGAATAGAAAGGAGTAGTTTATGAATGTAACAGTAGGTGAATTACTTGGTGATTTTATACTAATCGCTGGTTCCTTTATTCTCTTGCTAGTCTTGGTTAAGAAATACGCTTGGTCAAATTTGACTAGTATTTTCGAACAAAGAGCAGAAAAAATTGCAGCAGATATTGACGGAGCTGAACAAGCACGTCAAAAAGCAGAAGTATTGGCTCAAAAACGCGAAGATGAATTGGCTGGTAGCCGTAAAGAAGCTAAGACAATCATTGAGAATGCGAAAGAAACAGCTGAGAAAAGCAAAGCTAGTATTTTAGCAGATGCTAAGCTAGAAGCAGGACGCTTGAAAGAAAAAGCGAACCAAGAAATTGCTCAAAATAAAGCTGAAGCTTTACAAAGTGTTAAGGGTGAGGTAGCAGATCTGACAATCAGCTTGGCTGGTAAAATCATCTCACAAAACCTTGACGGTCATGCCCATAAAGAACTTATTGATCAGTATATCGATCAGTTAGGAGAAGCTTAATGGACAAGAAAACAGTAAAGGTAATTGAAAAATACAGCATGCCTTTTGTCCAATTGGTTTTAGAAAAAGGAGAAGAAGACCGTATCTTTTCAGACTTAGCTCAAATCAAGCAAGTTGCTGAAGAAACAGGTTTACCTTCTTTTTTAAAAAAAGTGGCAGTAGACGAGTCTGACAAGGAAAAAACGATTGTGTTCTTCCAAGATTCAGTGTCACCTTTATTGCAAAACTTTATCCAGGTTCTTATCTACAATCACAGAGCAAATCTTTTTTATGATATTCTTGTAGATTGCTTGAACCGACTTGAAAAAGAAACAAATCGATTTGAAGTGACGATTACGTCAGCTCATCCTTTAACTGATGAACATAAGAGTCGCTTGCTCCCTTTGATTGAGAAAAAAATGTCTCTTAAAGTAAGGAGTGTAAAAGAACAAATCGATGAAAGTCTTATTGGTGGTTTTGTCATTTTTGCCAATCACAAGACAATTGATGTGAGTATTAAACAACAACTTAAAGTTGTTAAAGAAAATTTGAAATAGAAAGTGGTGTTCTTTTGGCAATTAACGCACAAGAAATCAGCGCTTTAATTAAGCAACAAATTGAAAATTTCAAACCCAATTTTGATGTGACTGAAACAGGTGTTGTAACCTATATCGGGGACGGTATCGCGCGTGCTCACGGCCTTGAAAATGCCATGAGTGGAGAGTTGTTGATTTTTGAAAACGGCTCTTATGGTATGGCTCAAAACTTGGAGTCAACAGACGTAGGTATTATCATCCTAGGTGACTTTACAGATATCCGTGAAGGAGATACAATCCGCCGTACAGGTAAAATCATGGAAGTCCCAGTAGGTGAAAGTCTGATTGGTCGTGTTGTGGACCCACTTGGTCGTCCAGTTGACGGTCTTGGAGAAATCCACACTGACAAAACTCGTCCAGTAGAAGCGCCAGCTCCTGGTGTTATGCAACGTAAGTCTGTATCAGAACCATTGCAAACTGGTTTGAAAGCTATTGACGCCCTTGTACCGATTGGTCGTGGTCAACGTGAGTTGATTATCGGTGACCGTCAGACAGGGAAAACAACCATTGCGATTGATACAATCTTGAACCAAAAGGGTCAAGATATGATCTGTATCTACGTAGCGATTGGACAGAAAGAATCAACAGTTCGTACGCAAGTAGAAACACTACGTCAGTACGGTGCCTTGGACTACACAATCGTTGTGACAGCCTCTGCTTCACAACCATCTCCATTGCTTTTCCTAGCTCCTTATGCTGGGGTTGCCATGGCGGAAGAATTTATGTACCAAGGTAAGCATGTTTTGATCGTTTATGATGATCTTTCAAAACAAGCGGTAGCTTATCGTGAACTGTCTCTCTTGCTTCGTCGTCCTCCAGGTCGTGAAGCCTTCCCAGGGGATGTTTTCTACCTTCACAGCCGTTTGCTTGAGCGTTCAGCTAAAGTTTCTGATGAGCTTGGTGGTGGATCGATTACAGCCCTACCGTTTATCGAGACACAAGCAGGAGATATCTCTGCCTATATCGCAACCAACGTGATTTCAATCACTGATGGACAAATCTTCCTTGGTGATGGTCTCTTCAATGCGGGTATTCGTCCAGCCATTGACGCGGGTTCATCTGTATCTCGTGTAGGTGGTTCTGCACAAATTAAAGCCATGAAGAAGGTTGCTGGTACACTTCGTATCGACCTTGCTTCATACCGTGAGTTGGAAGCATTCACTAAGTTTGGTTCTGACTTGGATGCGGCAACACAGGCTAAGTTAAACCGTGGTCGTCGTACAGTTGAAGTCTTGAAACAACCTGTTCACAAACCATTGCCTGTTGAGAAACAAGTAACCATTCTCTATGCTTTGACACACGGTTTCTTGGATACTGTTCCAGTAGATGATATTGTTCGTTTCGAGGAAGAGTTCCATGCCTTCTTTGATGCTCAACATCCAGAGATTTTGGAAACCATTCGTGATACAAAAGACTTGCCAGAAGAAGCAGTCTTGGATGCTGCGATTACAGAGTTTCTCAATCAAACCAGCTTCCAATAAGAATAGAGGTGTCAGATGGCAGTATCTCTAAATGATATTAAAACAAAAATCGCCTCAACAAAAAATACGAGTCAAATCACTAATGCCATGCAAATGGTATCAGCTGCTAAGCTAGGTCGTTCTGAAGAAGCGGCTCGCAACTTCCAAGTTTATGCTCAGAAAGTTCGTAAACTTTTGACGGATATTCTTCATGGTAATGGAGCTGGCAGTTCAACCAATCCGATGTTGATTAGTCGTCCAGTTAAGAAGACAGGCTATATCGTCATTACTTCAGACCGAGGTTTGGTTGGAGGTTATAATTCCTCTATTCTGAAAGCTGTTATGGAGTTGAAGGAGGAATACCATCCAGACGGTAAAGGGTTTGAAATGATCTGTATTGGTGGAATGGGAGCTGATTTCTTTAAGGCTCGTGGTATTCAACCACTTTATGAATTACGTGGCTTGGCAGATCAACCTAGCTTTGATGAAGTTCGTAAGATTATTTCAAAAACTGTTGAAATGTACCAAAATGAACTTTTTGATGAACTCTATGTCTGCTATAACCACCATGTCAATACGCTAACCAGTCAAATGCGTGTGGAACAAATGCTTCCAATTGTTGACTTGGATCCAAATGAAGCAGATGACAGTTACAGCTTGACCTTTGAATTGGAAACTAGCCGAGAAGAAATTTTGGAGCAGTTATTACCTCAGTTTGCAGAAAGTATGATTTACGGGGCTATTATCGATGCTAAGACAGCTGAAAATGCTGCGGGTATGACAGCCATGCAAACAGCGACAGATAATGCTAAGAAAGTCATTAATGATTTGACAATTCAGTATAACCGTGCCAGACAGGCGGCGATTACACAAGAAATTACAGAAATCGTAGCAGGAGCTAGTGCCTTAGAATAGGCTCTAGTCCAGCTCGTATGAAAATGAACTTAGGACCTAGTTGAGCTAGGAACCGACAGTATCTTATATAGAATAGGAGAAGGAGATGAGTTCAGGTAAAATTGCTCAGGTTATCGGTCCCGTTGTAGACGTCTTGTTTGCAGCAGGGGAAAAACTTCCTGAGATTAACAATGCACTTGTCGTCTACAAAAATGACGAAAGAAAAACAAAAATCGTCCTTGAAGTAGCCTTGGAGTTGGGAGATGGTATGGTCCGTACTATCGCCATGGAATCAACAGATGGTTTGACTCGTGGAATGGAAGTGTTGGACACAGGTCGTCCAATCTCTGTACCAGTAGGTAAAGAAACTTTGGGACGTGTCTTCAATGTTTTGGGAGATACCATTGACTTGGAAGCTCCTTTTACAGAAGACGCAGAGCGTCAGCCAATTCATAAAAAAGCTCCAACTTTTGATGAGTTGTCTACCTCTTCTGAAATCCTTGAAACAGGGATTAAGGTTATCGACCTTCTTGCCCCTTACCTAAAAGGTGGTAAGGTTGGACTTTTCGGTGGTGCCGGAGTTGGTAAAACCGTCTTAATCCAAGAATTGATTCACAACATTGCCCAAGAACACGGTGGTATCTCAGTATTTACCGGTGTTGGGGAACGTACTCGTGAGGGGAACGATCTTTACTGGGAAATGAAAGAATCAGGTGTTATCGAGAAAACAGCCATGGTATTTGGTCAGATGAATGAGCCACCAGGAGCACGTATGCGTGTTGCCCTTACTGGTTTGACAATCGCTGAATACTTCCGTGATGTAGAAGGCCAAGACGTGCTTCTCTTTATCGATAATATCTTCCGTTTCACTCAGGCTGGTTCAGAAGTATCTGCCCTTTTGGGTCGTATGCCATCAGCCGTTGGTTACCAACCAACACTTGCTACGGAAATGGGTCAATTGCAAGAGCGTATCACATCAACTAAGAAGGGTTCTGTAACCTCTATCCAGGCTATCTATGTGCCAGCGGATGACTATACTGACCCAGCGCCAGCAACAGCCTTCGCTCACTTGGATTCAACAACAAACTTGGAACGTAAGTTGGTACAATTAGGTATTTACCCAGCCGTTGACCCACTTGCTTCAAGCTCACGTGCTCTAGCACCTGAAATCGTTGGAGAAGAGCACTATGCAGTTGCTGCTGAAGTAAAACGTGTTCTTCAACGTTACCATGAATTGCAAGATATCATTGCTATCCTTGGTATGGATGAGCTTTCTGATGAAGAAAAGACCTTGGTTGCTCGTGCCCGTCGTATCCAGTTCTTCTTGTCACAAAACTTTAACGTTGCGGAACAATTTACTGGTCAGCCAGGTTCTTATGTTCCAGTTGCTGAAACTGTACGTGGCTTTAAGGAAATCCTTGATGGTAAACATGACCACTTGCCAGAAGATGCCTTCCGTGGTGTAGGTTCTATCGAAGACGTTATTGCCAAAGCTGAAAAAATGGGATTTTAAGAGGTGATCTATGGCTCAGTTAACTGTCCAGATCGTGACACCAGATGGTCTCGTCTATGATCACCATGCCAGCTATGTATCGGTTCGAACTCTGGATGGTGAGATGGGGATCTTGCCACGACATGAAAATATGATTGCGGTTTTAGCAGTTGATGAAGTAAAGGTAAAACGTATTGATGATGAAAATCACGTGAACTGGATTGCAGTAAACGGAGGCGTTATTGAAATTGCCAATGATATCATTACAATCGTTGCGGATTCTGCAGAACGTGCTCGTGATATCGATGTTAGCCGTGCAGAACGTGCCAAGCTTCGAGCAGAGCGTGAAATCGAAGAAGCCCACGAAAAACACTTGATTGATCAAGAGCGTCGTGCGAAGATTGCACTGCAACGTGCTATTAACCGTATTAATGTCGGAAAAAGACTATAAGAAAAAAATGAACTTGAAAATTTCAAGTTCATTTTTTATGTTTTCTTAAGGTGCAAAACTGATGAAAAATTAGAATCGTCTATTGATATAAAAGATAATAAAAAGATAGCGTAATACAAATTGCGTAGCAGAAATCATACAAATAAAATTAATTATAGTAAAATAGAATTAGAATTTTTAAGAAAGTTGGTTCTTTATTGGAAACAATAGTATTTTCAATCTCCGTTTTTTTGGCAGGTATCTTGTCCTTCTTTTCCCCTTGTATTTTCCCTCTGTTACCTGTTTATACTGGAATTTTATTGGATGATCAGGAAAGTGCAAAAAGTTTTTCCTTGTTTGGGAAAAAAGTTGCCTGGTCAGGTTTGATTCGCACACTATTCTTTATCGCAGGTATTTCTCTCATTTTCTTTATTCTTGGATTTGGTGCTGGTTACTTTGGTAATATTCTCTATGCAAATTGGTTTCGTTATACCATGGGAACAATTATCATCATTTTAGGTCTACACCAGATGGAAATTTTTCATTTTAAGAAATTAGAGGTTCAAAAAAGCTTTACTTTTAAGAAATCAGAAACTAATCGTTATTGGTCAGCCTTTTTACTCGGTATTACTTTTAGCTTTGGTTGGACGCCTTGTATCGGCCCAGTTTTGAGTTCTGTTTTAGCGCTTGCTGCTTCTGGGGGTAATGGCGCTTGGCAAGGAGCGATTTATACCTTGATTTACACTCTTGGGATGGCCATTCCTTTCTTGGTCTTGGCCTTAGCTTCAGGCGTAGTGATGCCTTATTTTAGTAAAATCAAGCGTCATATGATGCTACTAAAGAAAATTGGTGGTTTCATCATTATTTTAATGGGAATTTTGTTACTATTAGGACAAGTAAATGTTCTAGCTGGTATTTTTGAATAAAGGAGAAAAAGATGAAAAAAGTAATGTTTGCTGGCTTAAGCCTCTTGTCACTAGTTGTTTTGATGGCCTGTGGCGAGGAAGAGAATAAAAAGACTCAAGCACCAGAACAATCCCCAAAACAACAGCAACAAACGACTGTACAACAAATTGCTGTTGGGAAAGAGGCCCCAGACTTTACATTGCAATCAATGGATGGCAAAGAAGTCAAGTTATCTGATTTTAAGGGAAAAAAAGTCTACTTGAAGTTTTGGGCTTCATGGTGTGGCCCATGTAAGAAAAGTATGCCAGAGTTGATGGAATTAGCTGCGAAACAAGATCGTGATTTCGAAATTCTTAGTGTCATTGCACCAGGAATTCAAGGTGAAAAAACTGTCGAGCAATTTCCACAATGGTTCCAAGATCAAGGATATAAAGATATCCCAGTACTTTATGACACAAAAGGAACCACCTTCCAAGCTTATCAAATTCGAAGCATTCCTACAGAATACCTGATTGATAGTCAAGGAAAGATTGGAAAGATTCAATTTGGTGTCATCAGCAACGAGGATGCAGAAGCAGCCTTTAAAGAAATGAACTAGAATCAAGATTTTAAAATAGTATTTATACAATCAATCCCCTAGATTTTAGATAGTATTAATCTAAGATTTAGGGGATTTTTGCTATCAATAAATTAAGTTTAAAAAAAGAAGGGAGTTCTGTATTATACAGATTCCCTTCTTTTTCTTTAAACATACTATTTATTTTTTAGCTTTGATAAGTTTACTATATTATAGTTTTTCGTTTATAAATCGGATAAACTGATTCCACCAAACTTTTAAGAAGAAAGCTTTTTCAACTTTCTTTTCCGCTACCATTTCGAAACTAGGACGTTCTGTGGTAATGTAACCTTGACCAATCAAGTCCTTGTCTTCATAAGTCAAATGTCCAACCACTGTTCCAGCTTCAAGTGGTGCTGGAATTGCCTTAGAATCAGGTGTGAATTGAACAGATTGAGAAGATTGATTCCCAATACGTTCAATTAGAGAGATATCATCTTTAGCAACAGCAGTGACTGTATCTTCTTTTCCGTCTTGTACAGGGACTTTGCTATCTTGATAGGCATCACCTTTCTGAACGATTTTGCGAAGTGTGAATGTAGAAGAGATATAATCTATTAGTGAAGATGTAGCTGTGAAGCGAGCGTAAGGATTATTGTCTTGATGATCCGCATTCAGAACAACTGTGATAACCCTCATCCCTTTTTCAACAGTAGTACCAACAAAAGATTCTCCAGCTTTGTCTGTAGTTCCTGTCTTAAGTCCGTCAAAACCACCGCGATAAGCAGGCATACCCTCTAACATGTAGTTGGTTGAAGTGATTGTCATTCCAGCAAAAGTAGAAGAAGGTTTTTTCGTGATTTCTAAGACTTGTGGGTATTTTTTGATGAGGTTGCGAGCAACGATAGCGACATCATAAGCACTGAGCTTATTTTCCTCATCTTTTTTAGAGCCTGGATAAATGTTATCACCTAGACTCTCATTGTTAAGCCCCGTCGTATTGACAACAGTTGCATCCGAAATTCCCCATTCCAAGAGTTTTGCCCGCATCATATCGACGAAATCTTTTTCTGAGCCTGCAATTTTCTCAGCTAGCGCAATAGCCGCACTGTTGGCGCTAGATACCAGGGTTGCCTCAAGTAGTTGTTCGACGGTATAATTACGAGCTTCCATAGGAACGTTACTCGCTTCAGAATTTGTCGTTAATTTGTAAGGATAATCAGAAATATCTACCGGAGTTGATAGTGTAATACTGCCGTTTTCCAAGGCTTCATAGACAAGATAAACAGTAATTAACTTTGTGATTGAAGCAATTTCAACTGGCTGGGTTGCATCTTTCTCATAGAGAATTTTACCAGTATTTGCCTCAACAGCAATTGCATGTTTAGCAGCAATATTAAAATCTTGAGCAGCAACAGTAGATGCTGAGCCAATAACGGAAAGGCTTAAAAGAGTTAAAATTATTTTTTTCATAGTAAGTTTATTCTATCATAAAGAAAAAAATATTCCCAGTTTCATGATAGAAGAAAGAAGCTTTTTTGAAAGTGTGGTAAAATAGATGAATGGAGGTACTTCATGTTTCGTAAGAATAAATTATTTTTTTGGACCAGTGAGATTTTACTATTAACCATCATCTTCTATTTATGGAGACAGATGGGAGCGATTATTACACCTTTTGTAAGCGTTGCAAACACTATAATGATTCCCTTTCTTTTAGGTGGTTTTTTATATTATTTGACCAATCCTATTGTAAATTTTTTACAAAAGTATTTCAAAATTAACCGTATCATTGGTATTTTATTAACCTTGTGCGCCTTGGTCTGGGGGCTAGTTATTGGGGTAGTCTATCTTTTACCGATTTTGATTAATCAGTTGACCAGTTTGATAGCAACAAGTCAGACAATTTATAGTCGTTTGCAAGATTTGATTGTGGATTTATCTACTTATCCAACCTTTCAAAATTTAGATATTCAAGCGACAATTCAACAATTAAATCTATCCTATGTAGATATTCTACAAAATATCTTAAATAGTGTGACCAATAGTGTTGGAAGTGTCTTATCTGCGCTCTTTAGTACCGTTTTGATTATTATCATGACCCCTGTGTTCTTAATTTATTTTTTGTTAGACGGTAACAAGTTCTTGCCGATGCTTGAACGTACTGTTTTAAAGCGAGATAAGCTGCATATTACAGGTCTTTTAAAAAATTTGAATACTACAATCGCTCGATATATTAGTGGAGTCGCCATTGATGCGATTATTATTGGTTGTTTAGCTTTTATCGGATATAGCGTAATCGGTTTGAAATATGCTTTGGTCTTCGCCATCTTTTCAGGGTTAGCCAATCTCATTCCTTATGTGGGACCAAGTATTGGCTTGATTCCAATGATTATCGCTAATGTCTTTACTGATCCTCATAGAATGCTGATTGCAGTTGTTTATATGCTAATTATTCAACAAGTGGATGGAAATATCCTCTACCCTCGAATCGTTGGTGGGGTAATGAAGGTTCATCCAATTACGATTTTAGTATTACTTTTGTTATCAAGTAATATCTATGGTGTCATTGGCATGATTGTCGCAGTACCAACCTATTCTATCTTGAAAGAAATATCTAAGTTTTTATCACGTTTGTATGAAAATCATAAAATAATGAAAGAACGAGAAAGAGAATTAGCTAAGTAAAAGTCAGGAGAACCCTGATTTTTCTTTTTATTTAGGCAAGTGATAGGAGTGGAAGTGGCGTTTAGATTAGTAGATTAAGAATAATTCACAAAAACTTTGTAAAACACTTGCAATTTAGCTGAAATTTGATAAAATAGTAAGGAAAGTTAGACTGTATTGCCTACTGTCTATCTATAAAATATATTTTATTGGAGGCTTTTACTCAAATGGCAAAAGAAAAATACGATCGTAGTAAACCACACGTTAACATTGGTACTATCGGACACGTTGACCACGGTAAAACTACCCTAACTGCAGCTATCACAACTGTTTTGGCACGTCGCTTGCCTTCATCAGTTAACCAACCTAAAGACTATGCGTCTATCGATGCTGCTCCAGAAGAACGCGAACGCGGTATCACAATCAACACTGCGCACGTTGAGTACGAAACTGAAAAACGTCACTACGCTCACATCGACGCTCCAGGACACGCGGACTACGTTAAAAACATGATCACTGGTGCCGCTCAAATGGACGGAGCTATCCTTGTAGTAGCTTCAACTGACGGACCAATGCCACAAACTCGTGAGCACATCCTTCTTTCACGTCAGGTTGGTGTTAAACACCTTATCGTCTTCATGAACAAAGTTGACTTGGTTGACGACGAAGAATTGCTTGAATTGGTTGAAATGGAAATCCGTGACCTATTGTCAGAATACGACTTCCCAGGTGACGATCTTCCAGTTATCCAAGGTTCAGCTCTTAAAGCCCTTGAAGGTGACACTAAATACGAAGACATCGTTATGGAATTGATGAACACAGTTGATGAGTACATCCCAGAACCAGAACGTGACACTGACAAACCATTGCTTCTTCCAGTCGAAGACGTATTCTCAATCACTGGACGTGGTACAGTTGCTTCAGGACGTATCGACCGTGGTATCGTTAAAGTCAATGACGAAATCGAAATCGTTGGTATCAAAGAAGAAACTCAAAAAGCAGTTGTTACTGGTGTTGAAATGTTCCGTAAACAACTTGACGAAGGTCTTGCCGGAGATAACGTAGGTGTCCTTCTTCGTGGTGTTCAACGTGACGAAATCGAACGTGGACAAGTTATCGCTAAACCAGGTTCAATCAACCCACACACTAAATTCAAAGGTGAAGTTTACATCCTTACTAAAGAAGAAGGTGGACGTCACACTCCATTCTTCAACAACTACCGTCCACAATTCTACTTCCGTACTACTGACGTTACAGGTTCAATCGAACTTCCAGCAGGTACTGAAATGGTAATGCCTGGTGATAACGTGACAATCGACGTTGAGTTGATCCACCCAATCGCCGTAGAACAAGGTACTACATTCTCTATCCGTGAGGGTGGACGTACTGTTGGTTCAGGTATGGTTACAGAAATCGAAGCTTAATTCGATTTAGTTCCCAGAAGAACAATTATTTAAGTCAGACACTAAAAGAATCTTGCTTTGCAAGGTTCTTTTTCATTATGTCACTATTAGTCCGTCTAGCTCCGTTAGGTGTGAGACAAATAAATGATGTCTGTGAAATATTTTTACTTTTCATGGAAAAATTGTTTTGAGAAAGATTCTATCTTTTTTTGGGGAGTAATTTGTAGATATAAAAAAGACAAACACTAAAATAATGTTTGTCTATGGTGTGTAGAACTTGTTAGAAGTGTGGTTATAATTGTCTTAATTAGCAAATCTGATGCAGACCGCTTCTGGGACATGGAAGTCATTAGAAAGTTCTGCTAGACGACCAGTTTCAGGATTGCGTTTAAAGACGGTTGCATTGTCAGAGTCTTGATGGATAGCAATGACAAATTCTTGATCCGGTGTCAAATCAAAATCACGTGGAGTCTGACCATGAGTCGGAACGATTTCTAACAACTCTAAACTACCGTCCGCAAGGATTGTATATACTGCGATAGAATCATGACCACGGTTAGAAGCGTAGAGATATTTACCGTCTTTAGAGAGACGAATAGCAGCAGTTCCATTAAAGCCTTCATAACCGTCTGGTAGAGTTGAAATGACTTGCATACGTTCAAATTCACCAACACCATCGTAAATTAAAATCTCGATAGTGCTATTGAGTTCACAAATCAGATAAGCGATTTTATAGTGGTTATGGAAAATGATATGGCGTGAGCCTGCTCCTGGCTGGCTATGGTAGGTATAGAGTTTAGATAATTTTCCTTCTTGATCAAGATCATAAGTGATGACTTGGTCAGTTCCCAAGTCGCAAGTCACTAGATAGTGGTCAGGTGTTAAATCTGTATAGTGAACATGTGGAGAAGCTTGATTTTCATGTGGACCTTGGCCACTGTGTTGATCCACATCACTAAGTAGAAGACGACCATCTTCCTGACGTTTATAAACAAGGACCTGTCCCTTGTGGTAGTTTGCTGCGTACACCAAATCACGCTTTTCATCAACGGCAACATAACAGTGGGGTGCTCCCTCTTCCACGACATGATTTAATAAGGTACCGTCAGTTTGATAGGCAGCGATTCCTCCCTTATCGTCTTGGCTACCAACAGTGTATAAATGTTGGTGCTGATCAAAAGCAAGATAGGTTGGACTTGGTTCAGGAGCAAAAAGTTCTAGATTTGCAAGTTGACCAGTTTCTGTATCAAAGTCCGCTTTGTAAATCCCTTGGGAAGTACGACGTGTGTATGTTCCAAAATAAACAGTTTCTTTCATAACTTTACCTCTATATAAAAGATAAGACTATTATATCACAAAATGAATTTATAATATGCTATGCGGTGCAATTCAATGGAATGTAAGCACTTTAAAAAACAGTTATTTTGATTTAAAAATGGTATAATGAGAGAATAATAGAAAGGAAGTATTTATGGAGCAAAAAGAGAAACAGTTTAGCCTATCTTGGTTTTTCAAATGGTTTTTGGATAACAAGGCAATTACGGTATTTTTGGTAACCTTATTATTGGGACTGAATCTTTTTATTTTAAGCAAGATTAGTTTTCTATTTTCACCGGTTCTAGACTTTTTGGCAGTTGTGATGTTGCCAGTCATTCTATCTGGTTTGCTATATTATTTATTAAATCCTATTGTTGATTGGATGGAGAAGCATAAGATTAATCGTGTCATCGCAATCAGTATTGTCTTTGTCATCATCGCTCTCTTTATCATTTGGGGCTTGGCAGTCGCCATTCCAAATCTGCAACGTCAAGTTTTAAGTTTTGCAAGGAATGTTCCAGTCTACCTCGAAGATGCAGACAGAGTTGTTAATGATTTGGTCACCAAGCGTTTACCAGATGATTTCAGACCTCAATTAGAGCAAGTTTTAACAAACTTCTCTAGTCAGGCTACAGTTTGGGCAAGTAAGGTTTCTTCTCAGGCAGTCAACTGGGTGAGCGCCTTTATTAGCGGGGCATCTCAAGTGATTGTTGCCTTGATTATCGTTCCTTTCATGCTCTTTTACCTTTTGCGTGATGGGAAAGGCTTGCGTAACTATTTAACCCAATTCATGCCAACGAAATTGAAGGAACCTGTAGGACAGGTTTTGTCAGATGTGAATCAACAGTTGTCCAACTATGTTAGAGGACAAGTAACAGTGGCTATTATTGTAGCAGTAATGTTTATCATCTTCTTCAAAATCATTGGTCTACGCTATGCAGTTACGTTGGGGGTTACTGCTGGTATTTTAAATCTGGTTCCTTATTTGGGTAGCTTCTTAGCCATGCTTCCTGCCCTAGTATTGGGCTTGATTGCTGGGCCAGTCATGCTGTTAAAAGTAGTGATTGTCTTTATCGTAGAACAAACTATTGAAGGCCGTTTTGTCTCTCCATTGATTTTGGGAAGTCAATTAAACATCCATCCCATTAATGTTCTTTTTGTCTTGTTAACTTCAGGATCCATGTTTGGTATCTGGGGAGTCTTGCTCGGTATTCCAGTTTATGCCTCTGCTAAAGTTGTCATTTCAGCGATTTTTGAATGGTATAAGGTAGTCAGTGGCCTATATGAACTAGAGGGAGAGGAAATCAAGAGTGAACAATAGTCAACAGATGTTACAGGCCTTGGAAGAGCAAGATTTAACCAAGGCTGAGCACTATTTCGTCAAAGCTTTAGAAAATGATCCAAGTGACCTTCTGTATGAGTTAGCTACTTATCTTGAAGGAATTGGTTTTTATCCTCAGGCAAAGGAAATTTACCTGAAAATCGTAGAGGATTTTCCAGAGGTTCATCTTAATCTAGCAGCTATTGCTAGCGAGGATGGTCAAATCGAAGAAGCCTTTGCCTATCTAGAGGAAATACAAGCTGACAGTGACTGGTATGTTTCGGCTTTGGCGCTTAAGGCAGACCTTTACCAGATGGAAGGTTTGACAGATGTGGCGCGTGAGAAATTACTAGAAGCCTTGAGCTATTCAGAGGATCCTCTCTTGATATTGGGCTTGGCAGAGTTGGATAGTGAGTTGGAAAATTACCAAGAAGCTATTCAAGGCTATGCCCAGTTAGATAATCGCTCGATTTATGAGCAAACAGGCATTTCTACCTATCAACGAATTGGCTTTGCCTATGCCCAGTTAGGGAAATTTGAAACGGCTATACAGTTTTTAGAAAAAGCCTTGGAGTTAGAATACGATGACCTAACAGCTTTTGAGTTAGCCAGTCTTTACTTTGATAGAGAAGAATACCAAAAAGCTGTCCTCTACTTTAAGCAACTTGATACCATTTCACCTGATTTTGAGGGATATGAGTATGGTTACAGTCAGGCCTTGCATAAGGAGCATCAAGTTCAAGAAGCCCTGCGTATCGCTCAGCAAGGCTTGGAGAAAAATCCTTTTGAAACAAGACTCTTGTTAGCAGCTTCACAATTTTCATATGAATTACATGATGCCAGTGGTGCAGAAAACTATCTCCTTACTGCTAAAGAAGATGCTGAGGATACGGAAGAAATCTTACTCCGTCTAGCTACTATTTATCTAGAACAGGAACGTTATGAGGACATTCTAGACTTACAAAGTGATGAGCCAGAGAATCTTTTGACCAAGTGGATGATTGCTCGTTCCTATCAAGAAATGGACGATTTGGATACTGCCTACGAGCATTATCAAGAGTTGGCAGGAGATTTAAAGGACAATCCAGAGTTTCTGGAACACTATATCTATCTCTTGCGTGAATTGGGTTATTTTGAAGAAGCAAAAGTCAATGCGCAAGCTTACTTAAAACTGGTTCCAGATGATGTACAAATGCAAGAATTGTATGAGAGATTGCAGGAATAAAATGTTTTAAAGCTATATCTTATCATTTTTCATAGTATCATCTACAGGTTATTTTATCTATTGTATGGTGAGAGTATATTTGAGTTGTTGTGTTTGTATTCGAATTTACAATACAATACATAAGAAGTGAGATAAGTAATATTTTGAAAAGTACAATCTTAGATTTTATAACAATAAAAAGAAAAGTTCTCATTTTATAAGAAACTCAGACTGAAAACAAAGCCCTTAGATTAAAAGTTTCTAAGGGCATTTTTTCTAAAGTCGTATAATAGATGTCAGAAAAGTTGTGAGATGTTTTCTATGTTTCATAAAGAAAATCCAGACAATAACCGCAATCAGGTTGTCTTTTACACGCTAGATGAACTCGTTCCGCAAGAACATTTTCTTAGTCAGATTGGACAAGTTATTGATTTTCCTTCATCTATGACTGAATCGTATCCAATAACCACAAATATACTCACAAAGTTTTGATAATCAAGCTAAGTTTATGTGGAAGTTAAGATTGACTTAAATCGGAAAAACCACGGAAAACAGGGCGGGAAATTTTTTTGCATTGAAAAGTATTTTATCGAGGTTTCGATTTTTTTAAGGATAGGAAATCTGAAGAAATAAAAAAGACAAACACTAGAATGATGTTTGTCTTCGGTATGGAGTTCTCATTTAATGAGAACCTAGTTACAATTAGTTTTTAGAAGCTTCTTGGAATTCTGGGTTTTTCCATGCTTCGTCAATGATAGCTTGTAATTCTTTAGCAGATGCTTGCATTTTTTGAGTTTCTGCGTCGTTCAATGGGATATTTACTGGACGAACAATACCATGTGCACCAACAACAGCTGGTTGACCGATAAAGACGTTTTTAACTCCGTATTGACCTTCTTGGAATACTGAAAGTGGAAGTACTGCGTTTTCATCGTCAAGGATTGCTTTAGTAATACGAGCAAGAGCTACTGCGATACCGTAGTATGTTGCACCTTTTTTGTTGATGATTGTGTAAGCTGCGTCACGAACACCTTCGAACAATTCAATCAATTCAGCTTCTTGAACGTTTTGAGTATCTTTAAGGAATTCTTCAAGGTTTACACCAGCGATGTTTGCGTGTGACCAAACAGCGAACTCAGAGTCACCGTGTTCACCCATGATGTAGGCGTGAACTGAACGAGCATCAACATCCAATTTTTCAGCAAGTGCTTGACGGAAACGAGCTGAGTCAAGTGAAGTACCTGAACCGATAACGCGTTCTTTAGGGAAGCCAGAGAATTTCCAAGTTGAGTAAGTCAAGACGTCAACTGGGTTAGCAGCAACAAGGAAGATACCTTTGAAACCTGATTCAACAACTTGAGTTACGATTGATTTGTTGATAGCAAGGTTTTTACCTACAAGGTCAAGACGAGTTTCACCTGGTTTTTGAGGCGCACCTGCAGTGATTACAACAAGGTCAGCGTCTGCACAGTCAGAGTATTGAGCTGCATAGATTTTTTTAGGTGAAGTGAAAGCAAGGGCGTGACTAAGGTCAAGCGCGTCACCAACAGCTTTTTCATGCAATTGTGGAATTTCGATAATTCCAAGCTCTTGTGCAATTCCTTGGTTAACAAGTGCAAAAGCGTAAGAAGAACCTACAGCACCATCACCGACAAGGATAACTTTTTTGTGTTGTTTAGTTGAAGTCATTATTCTAAACATCTCCTTAATTTTATTCAGGGATTTCCCCAGTTATTTCAATTCTATCACTTTTAAAAAACTTTGTCACGGATATGCTTTGCAGTTCTTGATGTAAACGTTTTAGTGGTTTTAGATACCTGAAATATGGCGGACATTATGGTATAATATATTTTATACTAATAGTGAAATGAGGCATTTATTAATGCAGGATAGAAATTTAGTGAATGTCAATCTGACAAAGGAGATGAAGACGAGCTTTATCGACTACGCCATGAGTGTTATCGTAGCGCGGGCTCTTCCTGATGTTCGAGATGGCTTGAAACCTGTTCACCGTCGGATTCTCTACGGAATGAATGAATTGGGTGTTACTCCAGACAAACCTCATAAAAAATCTGCTCGTATTACAGGGGATGTCATGGGTAAATATCACCCACACGGGGATTCCTCGATCTATGAAGCTATGGTCCGTATGGCTCAATGGTGGAGCTATCGTTACATGCTTGTAGATGGCCACGGAAACTTTGGTTCTATGGATGGAGACGGTGCTGCCGCCCAGCGTTATACTGAGGCACGTATGAGCAAAATTGCTCTGGAAATGCTTCGTGACATCAATAAAAATACGGTTGATTTCGTTGATAACTATGATGCCAATGAACGTGAACCTTTAGTCCTTCCAGCTCGTTTTCCAAACCTTTTGGTTAATGGAGCTACTGGTATTGCCGTTGGGATGGCAACCAATATTCCCCCTCACAACTTGGGAGAAACCATTGATGCTGTGAAGTTGGTAATGGACAATCCTGAAGTGACTACTAAGGACTTGATGGAAGTCTTGCCTGGGCCAGATTTTCCAACTGGAGCCCTTGTTATGGGGAAATCAGGTATTCATAAGGCTTATGAAACAGGTAAAGGTTCGATTGTTCTCCGTTCTCGTACTGAAATTGAAGAAACTAAGACTGGCCGTGAGCGCATCGTTGTAACAGAATTTCCTTACATGGTTAATAAAACCAAGGTGCATGAGCATATTGTTCGTTTGGTTCAGGAGAAACGCATTGAGGGCATCACAGCAGTCCGTGATGAGTCAAACCGCGAAGGGGTTCGTTTCGTGATCGAGGTCAAGCGAGATGCCTCAGCCAATGTTATCCTTAATAATCTCTTCAAGATGACCCAGATGCAAACCAACTTTGGTTTCAATATGCTTGCTATCCAAAATGGGGTGCCGAAGATTTTGTCTCTTCGTCAGATTTTGGATGCTTATATCGAACACCAAAAAGAAGTGGTTGTTCGTCGTACTCGTTTTGATAAGGAAAAAGCGGAAGCACGTGCTCATATTTTAGAAGGTCTCTTGATTGCGCTAGACCACATCGACGAAGTGATTCGTATCATCCGTGCTAGTGAAACGGATGCGGAAGCGCAAGCTGAGTTGATGAGCAAGTTCAAGCTTTCTGAACGTCAAAGTCAAGCTATCCTTGATATGCGTCTTCGTCGTTTGACAGGTTTGGAACGAGATAAGATTCAGTCTGAGTATGATGATCTCTTGGCTCTGATTGCCGATTTAGCAGATATTCTTGCTAAGCCGGAACGTGTTTCTCAAATCATTAAAGATGAATTAGACGAAGTCAAGCGTAAGTTTGGCGACCAACGTCGTACTGAATTGATGGTCGGTGAAGTCTTGAGTCTTGAAGATGAGGATTTGATTGAAGAATCGGATGTCTTGATTACACTGTCTAACAAAGGCTACATCAAACGTCTGGACCAAGCTGAGTTTACCGCTCAAAAACGAGGAGGTCGTGGTGTCCAAGGTACAGGTGTTAAGGATGATGATTTTGTTCGTGAGTTAGTGTCAACTAGCACCCATGATCACCTACTCTTCTTTACAAATAAAGGACGTGTCTATCGCCTGAAAGGCTATGAAATTCCTGAGTATGGCCGTACAGCTAAGGGCTTGCCAATCGTCAATCTTTTGAAATTAGATGAAGGTGAAAGTATTCAGACCATCATCAATGTTGAATCTGAACGCAGTGATGATGCTTATCTCTTCTTCACAACTCGTCATGGTATTGTGAAGAGAACCAGCGTTAAGGAATTCGCTAACATTCGTCAGAATGGACTCAAGGCTTTAAATCTCAAGGATGAAGATGAATTGATTAATGTCTTGCTGACAGAAGAGGACACGGATATTATCATTGGTACCAAGTTTGGTTATGCAGTTCGCTTTAATCAATCAGCCGTTCGTGGCATGAGTCGTATCGCCACTGGTGTGAAAGGTGTCAATCTCCGTGACGGAGACACAGTTGTTGGTGCTAGTGTGATTACAGACCAGGACGAGGTTCTTATCATCACTGAAAAAGGATATGGTAAGCGCACCGTTGCGACTGAATATCCAACAAAAGGTCGTGGTGGTAAAGGGATGCAAACTGCTAAAATTACTGAAAAGAATGGTTCTCTTGCTGGTCTTATGACCGTTACAGGCGATGAAGATTTGATGATTATCACTGATACTGGTGTCATGATTCGAACTAACGTTGCCAATATTTCACAAACAGGTCGCTCAACTATGGGAGTTAAAGTGATGCGCCTGGACCAAGATGCTAAAATTGTAACCTTTACGACGGTTGCAGCGGCAGAAAAAGAAGAAGTTGGGGCAGAAAACGAAACAGAAGGTGAAGTATAATGTCTCATAAAAAGAATAATAAGAAAATCAAACGAAAAAATCTGCTGACAAATATCTTGGCTGTATTTCTCATACTGATCTCTATTGCTTTAATTTTTAATGCAAAGATTCGTGATGCATTTATTGCTTGGAATAGTAATAAATACCAAGTTAGTCAAGTATCAAAAGAAAAAATAGAAGAAAATCAGGATACAGAGGGAAATTTTGATTTTGATTCAGTAAAAGCCATTTCCTCTGAAGCTGTTTTAGCCTCTCAATGGGATAATCAAAAATTACCTGTTATCGGAGGAATTGCAATACCTGAGCTTGAAATTAATTTACCTATCTTTAAGGGGATTGCAAATGTCAATCTTTTATACGGTGCGGGTACCATGAAGCGTGACCAAGAAATGGGTAAAGGGAATTATTCATTAGCTAGCCATCATATTTTCACAGGTGATAATGCTAGTCAGATGCTTTTTTCTCCACTAGATCGTGCGAAAAAAGGGATGAAAATTCACTTGACAGATAAGAATAAAGTGTATACCTATGAAATTAGTGAAGTGAAACGAGTTACACCAGATAGAGTAGATGAAATTGATGACCGAACTGGTGTTGATGAAATTACTTTAGTAACTTGTGAGGATGCAGCAGCTACTGAGCGGATCATTGTAAAGGGTGATTTGAAAGAAACAAAAGATTATTCACAAACATCTGACGAAATTTTAACAGCCTTCAATCAACCATATAAACAATTTTATTAGTTCTAAAAGAATCAGTGAAGATTAAGTTTCATTGATTCTTTTAATATTTTTGTAAAATAAACTTTTATAAAATACAGAAAACGTTTCCTTAATTCTAAAGTTTGTGATATAATTATCACAAATAAAAGTTTTAGGAGTTTATTATGGTTTCTTCAGAATTTATCTCAAAGATTGAATTTGCTTGTAAGAAAAAGGAAAGTCTTTATAATAAAAGCAAATTTAAGTATGCGATTCGTTCTATGTTTGCAGGTGCATTTTTAACCTTCAGTACAGCTGCTGGTGCAGTTGGGGCTGACTTGATTAATAAAATTGCACCAGGTAGTGGACGCTTCCTCTTCCCATTTGTCTTTGCTTGGGGATTGGCCTACATTGTTTTCTTGAATGCCGAGTTGGTAACATCAAACATGATGTTTTTGACTGCTGGTAGTTTCTTGAAAAAAATCTCTTGGAGAAAAACAGCTGAGATTTTACTGTACTGTACCTTGTTCAACCTTATCGGAGCCTTGATAGCAGGTTGGGGCTTTGCCCACTCAGCAGCTTATGCACATCTGACACACGATAGTTTCATCTCAGGGGTTGTTGAGATGAAGTTAGGCCGTTCAAATGAATTAGTCTTACTTGAGGCTATTCTGGCAAATATTTTTGTTAATATTGCGATTCTTTCATTTGTTTTGGTCAAAGATGGCGGCGCTAAACTATGGCTCGTTTTATCAGCAATTTACATGTTTGTATTCTTAACAAACGAGCACATCGCTGCGAACTTTGCTTCTTTCGCGATTGTGAAATTCAGTGTTGCTGCGGATTCAATTGCTAACTTTGGTGTTGGAAATATGCTTCGTCACTGGGGTGTAACCTTCATTGGAAACTTTATCGGAGGAGGCCTCTTGATGGGTCTTCCATATGCCTTCCTCAATAAAAATGAAGATACTTACGTAGATTAAGAAAATGAGTACGATTAAGTCGTGCTTTTTCGTTTTTAAAATAGGGTAATAGCTATTTCTTATATCAAAATATAGAAAACTGATATTTGTAAACTATACCTTAAGGTGCTACAATATCCTTAATCAAACTATTTGGAGGTCGTTTTATGACTCGTGATTTTAAATTTGAAACTTTGCAACTACATGCTGGTCAAGTTGTGGATCCAGCTACCAAGTCTCGTGCAGTGCCAATTTATCAGACAACGTCTTTTGTTTTTGATGACACGCAGGAAGGTGCCGATTTGTTTGCCTTGAGAAAGCCAGGTAATATCTATACTCGTATCACCAACCCTACAACAGCTGCCTTTGAAGAAAGAATTGCTGCACTTGAAGGTGGTGTTGGAGCTCTTGCAACAGCTTCAGGTATGGCCGCAGTGACTTATACGATTTTGGCGCTTGCCCACGCTGGTGACCATGTAGTGGCAGCATCAACTATCTACGGCGGGACTTTCAATCTCTTGAAAGAAACCCTTCCTCGTTATGGGATCACAACAACCTTTGTCGATGTGGATAATTTGGAGGAAGTGGAAGCGGCTATCAATGACAATACCAAGCTTGTCTTGATTGAAACCTTGGGGAATCCTTTGATTAACATTCCTGACTTGGAGAAATTGGCTGAGATTGCGCATAAACACCAGATTCCACTAGTGTCGGACAATACCTTTGCCACACCTTACTTGATTAATGTCTTTTCTCACGGTGTAGATATTGCCATTCACTCTGCGACTAAGTTTATCGGTGGACATGGTACGACTATTGGAGGAGTGATTGTTGACAGTGGTCGTTTTGACTGGGCAGCCTCAGGAAAATTCCCTCAATTTGTTGAGGAAGACCCAAGCTACCACAATTTGAGCTATACTCGTGATGTGGGTGCAGCAGCCTTTATTATTGCCGTCCGTGTCCAATTGCTCCGTGATACAGGTGCAGCCTTGTCCCCATTTAATGCATTCTTGTTACTTCAAGGACTTGAAACCCTTTCACTTCGTGTGGAACGTCACGTGCAAAATGCAGAGAAAATTGTTGATTTCCTTGTCAATCATCCTAAGGTAGAAAAAGTCAACTATCCAAAACTTGCAGATAGTCCTTATCATGCCTTGGCTGAGAAATATTTGCCAAAAGGTGTGGGGTCAATCTTTACCTTCCATGTTAAAGGTGGGGAGGCAGAAGCACGCAAGGTAATCGATAATTTGGAAATCTTTTCTGACCTTGCAAACGTAGCGGATGCTAAGTCTCTTGTTGTTCATCCAGCGACTACAACACATGGTCAGTTGTCAGAAAAAGACCTGGAAGCAGCAGGAGTCACACCAAACCAAATCCGCTTGTCTATCGGTCTTGAAAATGTAGAGGATTTGATTGAAGATTTACGCTTGGCCTTGGAAAAAATTTAAAGAAAAAAGAAGATAAACAGTGGGTTTCGACTCACTGTTTTTGATTTTCCCTCAGGCATGATATAATGGTTACAGAAGTCTAGAAAGAGGAACGATATGAACGAAATCAAATGCCCCAACTGTGGGGAAGTCTTTACAGTAAATGAAAGTCAGTATGCCGAACTTTTATCCCAAGTGAGAACGGCTGAGTTTGATAAGGAACTACACGATCGCATGAAGCAGGAACTGGCTTTGGCTGAGCAAAAGGCCATGAATGAACAACAGTCTAAACTGGCTCAAAAAGACCAAGAAATTGCGCAATTGCAGAGCCAAATCCAAAACTTTAATACAGAAAAAGAATTGGCCAAGAAAGAGGTTGAACAGACAAGCCATCAGGCTTTATTAGCAAAGGACAAGGAAGTGCAGGCATTGGAAAACCAATTGGCTACCTTGCGTTTGGAGCATGAAAATCAACTGCAAAAGACCCTTTCTGACCTTGAAAAAGAACGGGATCAGGTCAAAAATCAGCTCCTCTTGCAAGAAAAGGAAAATGAGTTATCTTTGGCTTCTGTTAAGCAAAATTACGAAGCCCAGCTTAAAGCAGCCAGTGAACAAGTCGAGTTTTACAAGAATTTTAAGGCACAACAATCTACCAAGGCAATCGGTGAAAGTCTGGAACAGTATGCGGAAAGTGAGTTTAACAAGGTCCGCAGTTTTGCCTTTCCAAATGCCTACTTTGAGAAGGATAACAAGGTCTCTGCGCGTGGGTCTAAGGGGGACTTTATCTTCCGTGAGAGTGATGAAAATGGAGTGGAAATCATTTCCATCATGTTTGAGATGAAAAATGAAGCGGACGGGACTGAGAAGAAGCACAAGAACGCAGATTTCTACAAGGAATTGGACAAGGACCGTCGTGAAAAGAACTGCGAATATGCTGTTTTGGTGACCATGCTTGAGGTTGATAATGACTACTTTAATACAGGGATTGTTGACGTCAGCCACGAGTATGAAAAGATGTATGTGGTTCGCCCTCAGTTCTTTATCCAGTTGATTGGTCTCTTACGTAATGCAGCTCTTAATTCTTTGAAATACAAGCAAGAGTTGGCCTTGGTTCGGGAGCAAAATATTGATATTACGCATTTTGAGGAAGACTTAGATGCCTTTAAGCTGGCCTTTGCTAAGAACTATAACTCTGCTTCGACTAATTTTGGTAAAGCTATCGATGAAATCGACAAGGCCATCAAACGCATGGAAGAGGTCAAGAAGTTCCTAACCACATCCGAAAACCAACTCCGCCTCGCTAACAACAAGTTGGAAGATGTTTCGGTTAAAAAACTGACACGAAAAAATCCAACTATGAAAGCTAAGTTTGAAGCATTGAACGGGGAGTAGAATTCCCTTAGGAACAGAGATTTATATGAAAAGAGCTATAGAAATTATTAGAACATGGTCAGCTGATAAAATAGAATTAATTTTTCTTAAAATTATATTTAAATATTTGCTGTATTTTTTAGTGTTTTCAACAGTAATGGTTTTTGTCTATATTTTTAACCATTCATCGACTACTTACACAAAGGTATTAACAGTATTTCTTGTCCTTCTTATATTGTTTATTCTTCTATCTAAATTATTACTAGATAGGGCTTTAATTGATATTTTATTTGAGGATATTAATTTAATAAAGTATCAGGATATTGTTGCTAGAGCTGATGCAAATTCTTTAAATAGAAATGTTCAGATTCTTCCAAAATATTTGGCAAATGCAAGAGTATCCTTTTTATAGAGGAGATTTCCAAGATAGTTTAGAATTGCTGAATAAAATAAAAAATAGTAGTCTAAAAAAATCCAAAAATCTGTACTATGTATTTCATATCAAGTATTATAGCATCCTAAACCTGGTTCATTTGAATGATTGTTTAGAATTGCAAGAATTAATGGTAGAAATTGAAGAACTAACAAGTAATGTTCAATCGCAAATTTTAAAATATCAGGAAGAAATTTTGAGTTTAAAGGCTATTGTTGATATCTATTGCAATAAAATATCAAACGACTACTTCGACACCACTGAACCTGAAAATAAGTTAGCTCGAATCATGTTTTCTTATTACGGCGCTCTCAATGCCCAATTAAAAGGTGATGAAGAACGTGCCCGTAGTTTGTTTGAAAGTATTGCCGATGAAAATCCAGAACTCTTTTATGTTCAGGAAGCGAAGAAATATTTAGAATCAGTGAAATGAGAGTAATATATGAAATTAATTGAAAAAATAGTAAGTAGGGCGACAGAAAATATTCTTCTACAAATTGAGACTATTAGTCAGTTAAGTTATATTATATCAATGATTATAGGAGCATTAGCAATTTTTTTAGAACGTCAACCTGAAACAAAACGGTGGGGTTTAATACTCGCTTTACTGATGCTACTTGTAGTCATCTGGATCTTATACCTACGTTTTGTCCTAAGCAAAGTTATTGTTCTAGTGTTACACGATTCTATTGATCTTAAGCTCTATGTAGACATGTTAAGAGTTCAATCAGAAAAATCTATTAAGCCCTTTAGGGCAACATATCGTGAGAATTAC